>CAVEPP010000029.1:0-11375 GCA_963617605.1 Alloprevotella sp.
CGTATGCGCTGTGCGCATGGGAGGGGCTGGATGCCTCACTCGTCGGCGACGCGTCCGCGCCGGGCGTGAGGACGGAAACGCTCTCGTATATCCCCGGCAGCGTGCCGGAATGGTTCACCGCGCAGTCCGCGCTCGCCGTGCGCCAGCGCGGGGCGGACGTGCAGGCGTTCCTCGAACTGGAAGCGGACTACCGCGCGTATGTCGAGGAAAACTATCTTACGGTGCCGGACGAGGCGGCGGCGGCCATCGGCCGCGCGCTCGGTCTCCCGGCGGAGGAGCGTACACTCTCGCAGATCAAGGACATCATCCTGCAGACGCTCCAAAGCCGCCTGACCTACAGCGAGAGCGTTGTGAGCTACACCGGCGACGCTGATTTCCTTACCTACGCGCTCGAACGCTCCGGCAGCGGCTACAGCGTGCACTATGCGACCGCCGCGGCGCTTATGCTCCGGTATTTCGGTGTTCCGGCGCGGTATGTCGAGGGGTATTTCCTCTCCGCGGAGGAGGCCGGGCATTATGCCGCCGGAGAGCGGATCGTGCTCACGGAGAGAAACGCCCACGCCTGGGCGGAGTATTATCTCGACGGCGTCGGCTGGATTCCGTTTGAAACGACGCCTGGCTACATCGACAACGAGGAGCTCAACGCCGGTCCCGGCACCGGTCTCAAGACCGAGCGCTATTACAGCCAGACCGAGCCCGAGCCGCCCGAGGACAATACGCCCGAGGATATCACCGAAAACGGCGGCATGCTCCGCCACTTCCGTGTGCCGCGTATTGTGACGGCGGTCATCCTGCCGCTGCTTGTGCTGCTCGCCGCGGTACTCTTTGTGCTGCTGCGGCGGCGGAAGCTGCGCGCGGCGCTGCAGAGGATCGAAGGGCTGGATAACCGCGGCGCGATCGCCGCGCTCTACGGCTATGCCGCGGCGCTGCTGCGCCGCACGAGTCTCGCGCCAAACGAGCTTGACGGCGCGGCGGAGGCGGCAGACCTCAACCGCGAGGCGCTCTTCAGCGCGCACGCCATGACGGATGCGCAGTGCGATGCCATGAAGAAATACGTCCGCACGGTGCTCGATGCGTGCCGGCGGCGCTGGAGCTTCGGACAGAAGCTCATATACCGTTGGATAGAATGTCTGTATCTGTAAAAGGAGAAAAGGACAAAATGAAGAAACTGTTGGGAAGCAAACGGATCGCAGCACTGCTGCTCGCGCTCTGCCTGATGCTGTCGGTGCTGCCGGCAACGGCGGCGGCGACGGATTCGCAGCCGGGGTATTTCTATCTGAGCGTCGTGACGAACCAGAAAACGGTCATCGCCCCGACGCGCGTGACGTATACCGCCGGGCAGTCGGTTCTCGACGCTATCGAATCGAGCGGGTTTGATTTCAAATTTCAGGGCGTGGACAAGACGTTCGTCGAGAGCATCGAGGGGGAGAGCGCGAACTTCGTGCGCTTCCACGACTATAAGGTTGGCGATAACGACTACGATCTGACCGTTCCGGCGGAGAAGATCAACGTTCTGGCCTTTACGGAGACGATGGGGCAGAACAACGCCTCCGTGACCGCGCTCATCATCGGTCTCGGCAAGTTCGCCGAAATGACGAACAACGTGCAGAACTACGGCCCCGCGGCCGAGGCCTACGACGCCGCGCTCACGGGTCTCCGCACCGCGTCCGCGGAGGAGGCCGACACGCTCCTTGCCGGGCTCAACGCCGCAGTGAAGGAATACGAGGCGCTGCTCGGCGGGACAAAGTACACCGTGACGTTTGCGCCCACGCAGAACGGCGCGGCTCCGGCGGCGTCCCATATCCGCATGACCGACAGCTACGGCAACGTGACGGAGGCGGACGGAACATCCGTCCGCGTCATCGCCGGGGCGTACAGCTTCGAGGTGTCGGACGGCGGCGCGAACAGCGTCCGCGGCACGCTCACCGTCGGCGAGGGGAGCCCCGCCGAGGCGGTGGCCGTGAAGCTGCCGTACGGAGAGTGGTTCGCCGGCGTGCGCCTGAGCCGCGATTTCGGCCCGTCGGGGTTCGATGTGAAGGAATACCGCTCCGAGCTCTCCGGCACGAACGAGGGGACGTACTACGTTCCCGACTGTACAACGCAGGTCTATCTTGAAGCGAAAATGGGCGCGGTGCCGAATGAGAAGGACACCAAGCTGCGCACGGTATACACCTATACCGATACCGGGAAGGACGCCTCGGAAACCGTGCGCTCATGGGATTCAAACTATACGGCCGTGGCGCGCTGCATCCGCTACGGCATGGACGGCATCACCATTCCGCTCGAGGGACGTTACACGGGCGCGGACGGATACATGCAGGTGCAGACGTATACGGTGCATATCGTACGTGTGCCGACGCTCCGGTCCGTCACCGTGAAAGCGCCGGACGGCACGCCGCAGATCATCGAGCCCGCCTTTGATCCTTATACAAACGAATACACCATGACTGCCGTGACGGACAGCATCCTTCTTGCTGCCGAGGGCTACGGCGAAGACTACACCGTTTCCGGCACCGGCACGATCCAAACGGCGGCGGATACCGAAGCGGTGATCGGCGTTTCTGCGAACGGCCAGACGGCACAGTATACGCTGCGCATCACCCGCAGCGCAGCAGCAAACGTAAAGCTCGCCGTGCCGGACGGCTGCACCGCGGAGGTGCGCGATGCGGCAGGCAACACCGTTGCCGCCGCGGCGGACGGGAGCTATGCGCTCGTTCCCGATCGCGATTATACCTGCATCACGACGAAGAATGTCTGGTATCACGCCTCCGTTGCGTTTACGGCATCGGACGGTCTCACGGTGAAGGCGGCGGTGCCCTTAACGACGGACGCGATCACCGCTGCGGCGCTTTATGACAACATGAATGCCGACTCCCGGAAGGAGTTCGCACCCGAAACGCCGTTTGTAGCCGGTACGCACAGCGTGCGCTACGTGATCCCCGATACGATCAGCCGCATGTTTGTGCAGGCGACGGGGGCCAGCGGCTATTCCGTGACGGCCATTCACGACTACATCGTGTTCTCCACCGGCGAGGTTGACGGCATCAAGGAAACGACCGTCACTGACGCTGTCGGCGACAGCAGTGTGACCCGCCTCAATAACCTTCTCCAGACCGGCGGTGTTGCCCGCACGATGACGCTGCGCGCGTCCAAAACGAGCGGCAAGACCACGTACTATCAGGACTACACGCTCCAGCTTGTCCGCAGCCTGCATCTCAAGAGCCTTGCCGTCACCGCCGACAGCGAAGTGCTCGCGTTCACCGACGCTGCCGGCAGCCGCATCACCTTCAGCGGCGATGTGACCGACTACTATATGCAGGTCGCCAACACGACCACATCCTTCACTCTGACGGCGGCGTACGCCGCCTCGGGCGATTACGCCGCGCGCATCGGCGGCGAGCGCTTTACGGCGCTTGACAGCATTGCCGTGCCGCTCGATACGGACAAATCGCAGGAGACCATCGCGCTTGAGGTGCTGCACAGCGACGCGAATGCCGTTCCCACGGTCTATAACCTCCACTTCATTAAGAAGGAGCCGGTGGCGGTCACGTTCGCCGTGACGCCGTCCGACGCCAACGTGTTCCTCGTGAACAACAACACCGGCAGCAGCGTTTATACGGACGAGAACGGCACGGCGCTGCTCCCGCCGGGAGCGAGCTTCCGCTATACCGTGACCCGGAACGGGTACGTCGGCGTACAGGAGACGGCCTATACCGTGCCGCAGGAGGCGGTTACGGTCACCGTGACGCTGGAAAAAGCGCCGGAGCGCTCGTATACGCCGATGGCCGAGGTGTGGCCATCGTTCCGCGCGGACGAGTACAATAACGGCGTCGTGAATGTAAAAACGCCCACCACGGCGGAGGACACGGTGCTCTACTGGGCAACGCAGCTCGGCGAGGGCTACAGCGCCGACGCCTGCGGCTGCCCGATCCTCGTGGGCGATTATCTCTATACCTACGCCAAGGACATGATCTATAAGCTGAACGTTGTGACCGGCGAGGTCGAGGGCAAGGGACGTATGGATCACAAATCGTCCTTTGCCATCAACAGCCCGACGTATGCCGAAGGCATGATCTTCGTCGGCCTCGCAGACGGCGGCGTGCAGGCGTTCGACGCCGAGACGCTCCAGCCGCTCTGGATCTACCAGGATTCGCTCGGCGGCCAGCCGAACTGCCCGATCTATTACCGCGACGGCTACATTTACACCGGCTTCTGGCAGGGCGAGGAGAAAAACGCAAACTTCGTGTGCCTGTCCGTGACGGACGAGGACCCAACGAGCAGCAGCGAAACGAAGCTTCCCACCTGGCAGTACACGAGCCTAGGCGGCTTCTACTGGGCCGGCGCGTATGTGACGGACAGCTATGTTCTCATCCCGACGGACGACGGCGATTCCGGCTATACGAGCGGCTATGCGAGCATCCTCTCGCTCGATTCCCGGACCGGCGAGCTCATAGGCTCGATCCGGCTCCCGCATCCGGGCGACGCGCGAAGCAGCGTGACCTACGATAACGGCCGCGCCTACTTCACCACGAAGGGCGGCTACTTCTACAGCGCCGCCGTTGCGGAGAACGGCGAGCTCAGCGATCTCCGGTATATCAAGCTCTATAACTACGCCGAGGACGCCGAGAACCCTGCCATGAGCACGTGCAGCCCGGTCATCTATAATGGCCGTGCCTACATCGGCATCTCCGGTGTCGGGCAGTTCAAGGCGTATTCCGGCCACAACATCACCGTGATCGATCTCAACAGCTGGAAGATCGCCTATACGGTGCGCACGAAGGGCTATCCCCAGACGAGCGGCCTTCTCACCACCGCTTACAACGAAGGCGACGGCACGGTGTACGTGTACTTCTTCGATAACTTCACGCCCGGCAAGCTCCGCGTCCTGCGCGACAGACCCGGCCAGACGAGCCCGGATCTCACCGTGACGGAAACAACGGTCGAGGGTGGGAAGGAGATATCCTACGAGACTGCGGCGGTGCTCTTCACGCCCGACGGCGACCAGGCGCAGTATGCCATCTGCAGCCCGATCACCGATGCCTCCGGCATGATCTACTTCAAGAACGACTCGGCATATATGATGGCGATCGGCAGCGTGATCACCGAGCTTCGCGTGGACGCGCAGCCCGATAAGCTCGCCTACCGCGCCGGAGAGGCGTTCGATCCGGCCGGCATGAAGATCACAGCGGTATACAAAAACGGCTTTGAACGCGATGTGACGAAGTATGTTGCGTTCTCGCAGCAGCCGCTCGGCGACACGGACAGCGAGTTTGAGATCCGCTTCGAGCACGTCATGTATCAGGATAAGGACGGTCAGGGCGGCTCGAAGTACCCGGTCGATCCGCCGTCAGTGACGATCACCCTTACAATCACACCGTCGATCCCTGGTGACGTGGACGCCGACGGCAAAATCACCGCCGAGGACGCCGCAAAGGTGGCCGAACACGTGCGCAATACCGAAAGCAAAATTGCCGGCGGCTTTATGCTGACGGAAACGGAGCTCAGATACGCGGATGTGAACGGCGACGGGAAGGTGACGATGGAAGACGCGGAGCTCATCTGGCAGTACAGCCGCGGCGAGATCACTCAGTTCCCGAAAACGGCATCGAGCGAAACAACCGAATAAACTCCAAAGCCCGGCCATCCGAAGATGGTCGGGCTTTTCCATAGGGCGGTGCGCTCTGGCAGGGGAAACCCCTCAGTCTCGCCTTCGGCGAGCCAGCCCCCCTGTTAGGGGGGCCAAGCTGGTTTGCGGAAAACGGTCTTGCCTCCCCTAACAGGGGAGGTGGCGGCGGCTTTGCCGCCGACGGAGGGGTTCGTCTTTCCGCGTCTTAAACGAAACTTAAAGATTTCCCATCTTTATTATTAAGCGCGGGAATGCTATGCTGTAGCTGTAAATGAGAGAGGGGAAGAGCCATGTACAAAATACTCATCTGCGACGACGAGCGCGATATCCGAAACGCGCTGCGCATCTATCTTACAGGCGAGGGCTATGCCGTCTGTGAGGCCGACAGCGGCTTGGCAGCGCTCGAGCTCATGCAGCGCGAGGAAGTACAACTCGTGCTCATGGATATTATGATGCCCGGCATGGACGGCATGACCGCAACGGCGAAGCTGCGCGAGCAGAGCAATGTCCCGGTCATCCTCATCACCGCCAAGAGCGAGGACAATGACAAGATCCTCGGTCTCACCGTCGGCGCGGACGATTATATCACCAAGCCCTTCAACCCTCTCGAAGTCCTTGCCCGCGTCAAGGCGCAGCTCCGGCGCTATGCGCAGCTCGGCGGCATGCCGGAGAAAAACACCGCGCTCACGCTCGGCGGCATCGCCATGGACGACGAGCGCAAGAGCGTCACGCTCGACGGCGAGGAGGTAACGCTCACCCCGACGGAGTACGACATTCTCCGTCTCCTGCTCGAAAACCCCGGCAAGGTATTTTCGAGCGCCGATATCTACCGGCGCGTCCGGAAGGACGAACCGTTTTCCGCGGAGGGAACGGTGCCGGTACACATCCGCCATCTGCGCGAAAAGCTGGAGATCGACCCCGCCAACCCGCGCTATCTGAAAGTCGTCTGGGGCAAAGGCTACAAGCTGGAGGAAATGAAAAAATGAAAAAGCTGACCCAAAGCGCGGCGGCGCGCGCCGTCGCTTTTATCCTGTGCCTGCTCTGCGGCCTTACGGCGCTGCTGTGCGCCGCGGGGTATTATATGACCCGCATCGACCGGGACGATTCCTTCCCCGATCCGGAATCCACGTTGATCTACCGCAATACCGTCCACGTCTTTCTCAGCGATGCGATCAACGAGGAATACCGCACCGGCGAATACCCGGACCTCCCCTCCGGCTACTCCTACACGGTGACGGAGTATGACCAGAAGACCCACACCCCCAAAACCGTTTATGATTCCCGCACGAAAGATGCCGTGCCGCTGAACGTGGGCTTCTCGTTTAGCAGCAGCACGCATTGGACGGATGCGCAGATGTATTTTGAGCCGAAGCAGACGCCCGGCGAGGAGCTTTCCATGCTCCGCTCCTCGGTCGGAACGATGCTGCGCTATGAGAATGCCTATCTCCCTGTGGGCATCATTACGGCGGCGCTGTGCATTGCTCTCTTCGTCTTCCTCATGGCGTCCATGGGGAAAACGCCGGACGGTGTGAAGCTGCGCGGCATCCACCGTGTGCCGCTCGATCTCTTCCTTGCCGCGGCGGTGGTGGCGGTGGCCATTCCGGCGAACTTCTATTCCGATTTCAACTGGTCGGAAAATATCCTGCTGTATAATTCGCTCTGGGTATGGATGATGCCCTTTATACTTACGGCGCTCTGGATCGGCTTTGTCGTGCTGCTCACGCTCTGCACGGTCTCCGCGCGCCTCCGCGCCGGGAAGTGGTGGAAAAATACCATCATCTATATCGTCTGCCGCTTCCTGTATCGCGCCGTGCGCGGCCTTGTCCGCGCGCTGCCCATCGCGTGGAAGGGAATCCTCGTGTACGCCGTCGTTGTACTGGTCAACGTTCTTGGCATGATTGGCATGATGCTTGCTTTCGGCGCGGGCAGCTTTTTCCTCTTCCTTTTGACGCTTGTGCTGGACATCGCGGGGCTGTACTTCGTCATCCGCACCGTGCGCCAGCTAAAGGTTCTGCAAACGGCGGCGCAGAAGCTCGCCGCGGGCGATCTCACCTACACGGTGGACACGGAGAAAATGTACCCGGTGCTCAAGGAGCACGGCGACGATCTCAACGCCGTGAGCGCCGGCATGAACCGCGCCGTGAACGAGCGCATGAAGTCCGAGCGGTTCAAGACCGAACTCATCACGAACGTCAGCCACGATCTCAAAACGCCGCTCACGAGCATTGTGAGCTACGTTGATCTTCTCAAAAAGGAGCCGACCGAAAGCGAACAGGCGCGGGAGTATATTGAAGTTTTAGACCGCCAGAGCCAGAAGCTCAAAAAGCTCACGACCGATCTCGTGGACGCGAGCAAGGCGAGCAGCGGCGCGCTGCCGGTGAATCTCGAAAAGATCGATCTCGGCGAGCTGCTGCGCCAGAGCGCCGGGGAATATACCGAAAAATTCGCCGCGGCCAATATCACACCGGTGCTGAATGTGCCGGAGGCGGAAACGTATGTCACGGCGGACGGGCGGCTTTTATGGCGCGTGTTGGATAATCTGCTGGGCAACGCGGTAAAATACGCGCAGAGCGGCACGCGGCTTTATCTGGAGCTTTCCCAAAGCGAGACGGAAACGGTGCTCACGCTCAAAAATATCTCCCGCGAGCCGCTGAACATCCCGGCGGAGGAGCTGATGGAGCGGTTCGTCCGCGGCGACGGCTCGCGCCACACGGACGGCAGCGGGCTGGGCCTTTCCATCGCTAATTCTCTCATGGAGCTCATGGGCGGAAAGCTCACCCTGACGCTCGACGGCGATCTTTTCAAAGCGGCTCTTTCGTTTCCGCAGAAAACCGTATAATATTTTTGCCGGACGGGGAACCAAATGACCCCGTCCGGCGTCTATATTCCCGAGAACCCAATGGTGCAAGGAAAGGAAAATACACATGAAGATGAAACGATTTGCCGCGGCGCTTCTGGCGCTCATTCTTTGCGCGGCGTTTATGACGGCCTGTTCGACGAAGCCGGAGCAGCCCGCCGCAACATCCGGCAATGCGTCGTCCGGTAATGCATCGGAACCCACCGCCACGCCCGTCCCGTCGGTATCGAGCCCTGAGCCGACGAGCGCTCCGACGCCCGTCCCGCCGGAAACCACCGCAGAGCCCGGGAAAACCGACACGTCCGTCCCGGTGACGCCGGAGAAAAACGGCCTGTACGACGCGCTGTGCGATCTTTTCAACAATTACCACCCCGGCACGGCGGGCAGCTCGCTCACGGGCGCGCGCATCGCCGCGACCATCGTGGACTTCTCGCTCACCAACGGTCTGGACGCTGTGCGCAGCGGCGCGGCGGCCTTTGATCTCGGCGAGGAGAACGAGTTCGGCGAAACGCTCGCCGATAAGCTCGCTTCCATGTACGAGACCGCGATGGGGCTTTACGGCGAGAGCGGGAAAAGCCTTCTGACCGACGGCGGCTATACGCCGACGAACTATCCCTACAGCGCCAAAGACGTGCGCGACGCCTATACCGCGATCTTCACAGAGCGCGGCTATGAAGTCCCCGCCGTGGTGCGCATTTACCGCAGCGACGCGGCCGCCGAGCACTTCCTCGCCTTCGGCTACGCGCTCGACGGCACGGAGATCACCGCCGATACGCTCAACGGCGCAATGAACGGCCTTATCTTTGAAAACGGCGCGGCGTTCAATACCGTCGCCGTCGATGATGCCGGATACATTACCGCCGATCTCAACGACGCTTTTGCCGCGCAGGTGCTCTCTCTCGGCACGACCGGGGAGTACTTCCTCGTCGGCGGCATTGTCAACACGCTGCTCGACGCCTTTGACGGCACGGACGTCACGCTCACCGTGAACGGCGCGCCGCTCGAGAGCGGACACAATGTTTACGACTATGCGCTCACACGCTATGAGGAGTGATCGGATGAAAAAGAAACTTCTCTCTCTGCTGCTCTGCGCGGCGCTTGCCCTCTCGCTCGCGGCGTGCTCTGCGCAGCCGGACACCCCGGCGCAGCCCACGGCGGAGCCCACCGCGGCTCCCGCGGCCGCCGCGCCGGAAGCCGCGGCGCCGGAGACTACCGCTGAGCCGGAACCGGCCGAGGAGAGCCTCCATGTCCCCGTCGTTTCCGTCCGGCGCGAGAACGAGGACTTCTATACCGCCGACAATAATACCCTCCTGCTCGTCTATGCCGCCGCCGAGCCGAGCGTTTCCATGAACGGGAACGACACGGCTGTTGCCGCGATCAACGAAGCGCTGCATAAGCAGTACACGGATTTTGCCGCCGGCGTTGAATCGAGCGACGAATATGCCGTCTCCGGCAAGGAAAACTACCTGGCTGCGGCGAAGGAAGACCTTGCCTGGCAGACGGAAAACGGCAATGCCTCGGGCTTTTATTCCTACAGTCTCATGCGCCAGATGAACGTCCGCTACAATGCCCGGTACCTGCTGAGCATCACCTACGACGATACGTCATATCTCGGCGGCGCGCACGGCTACACCGGCCGTTACGGCCACACCTTTGATATCCGCACCGGCCGGGAGCTGACGCTCGCGGATCTCGCGGACAACTACGACGCCTTTCTCTCCGCCGCCGTCGATCAGCTCAAGGACATCAGCTATGGCGCGGAATACGCCGCCTACGGTCTGAACGAGGGCTATGAGGATCAGCTTGCCGGTCTCTTCCGTGACGGCAACTGGTATTTTAACGACGAGGGCCTTGTCCTTATGGCAAACCCCTATGAGCTTGCAAGCTACGCCGCGGGTCTCATTGAGTTCACGCTGCCGTATGCCTGGCTCGCCTATCAGATCAAGGCGGACTATCTCCCCGCGGAGAGCGCGGCGGACGGCTCGCTTACCGCAGAGCTGAGCGAGAGCGCCGATGCAGCCGGAAGCGCCGCGTATGTCTACGATAACGGCACGGGCGGTCTTGGCGCGTGCGTCACGTTCACCGCCTCCGGCACGGTCGAGAACGTTGAGCTCAACGCCGTGACGTATCTCGAATACTCCAACCTTTACCGCACGGACGGCACGCTCTGGCACGCCGGGCTTCTCTCCGACGGTGAGAGCATCTGCGTGCAGACGTGGATCCCGGACGTGATGCCGAATCTCTCCCTCTCCTGGCGAGACGCCGAGGGCGAGCATACAAAGTATATCTCCCAGAGCGGGGAGGACGGCTCGCTCATTCTTATGGACGGCGAGCAATATGCCGAGCGCCCGGTGAATATCTCCGGCAAGAGCGTCTATCACTATGACATCAACGGCGATTACGCCGCCGAGGAGATCACCGTGACGGCAACGGATGCCGGCGGCATCAACGAGTACACCATCGCCGTGAACGGCACGGTGCTCGACCGCACGAACATGCCCGCGGGCGACCGGTACGATCTCTGGATCTGCGATCTGGACGGCGACGGCATCTGCGAGCTTCTGTTCGCCGCCGATCCCGGCAGCGACGATTACCGCACCTGCGGCTGGCACGGCGACACGCTCGAGCCCATAGAGTTCACCGGCGACGCGCGCTACGGCAAGGACCCAAACGCCCTTTCCGGCAGTCTCGACGGGCGTGTCGTGTTCAGCGGCGGCATCCCGGTGCTTGAGGCGTGGTACTATCAGCTCGGCACCTACCGCGCGACCATCGGCATGAACGGAACGTCCGACGGCGTTGTGACGCTCGATCCGTCCTTCAAATGGAACTACCGCGGCAGCTATTACTATCTGACCGTGGCAAAGATCCTCCCGGTGTATCTCGATGAGAGCG
>CAVEPP010000030.1:0-1660 GCA_963617605.1 Alloprevotella sp.
CCTTTCGGAGCGCGAGCCCATACCCGGCAAGACAGCCGCAGAGCGCCAGGCCCGTTTTCCATCCCACAAAAAAGCCCGCCGCGAGATACACCGCAAGCTGGACGCAGAGGACGATGACGTGCGACTTCGGCTTTTTCTGCGCGGCGTACTGGCTTGTGGACATCGGGCGCAGCGCCGTTACGGCGAGCGCTGAGCCGCACCGGCTGACTGCTGGGAGCAGCAGGAGCGTCCAAAGGCTTGCCGCCGCTTTTGCCGAGGCGAAAAGGGCCGTCTGGCAAAGCGCGAGCAGTACGATACCGATGACGGCGAAGCTGCCGACGTGCGAGTCCTTCAAAATCTCGCGCCGCCGCGCGAGATCGCGGCAGGAGCGCACGGCGTCGGTCACGTCCATGAAGCCGTCGAGATGGATGAAGCCCGTCACGACAAACGGATACGCACCGAGCACAACGCCGGATACGAGTGCCGGGAGCGCCAGATACCGGCAGAGCCAGGCGAGAAGCGCCCAGATCGCGCCGATCTCCAGCCCGATAATGGGCAGGAACAGAAGCATTTTATCGCGCGCCTCCTCGTCCCACACGCGAGAAAGGCACGGGATCGCGCAGAACATGCTCCGGCACATGGCCAGAGCGTGCAGATACTTTTTCAAAACGGGAGCCCCCCCTTATGGACGATGCGCCGCCCGGCAGCGAGCTCCACGACCGTATCGCACTCGCGTGCGAGCATCCGGTCGATCCCGGCGAGAGCGCGGCGGTACTGCTCAGTCATGGGGTCGTACTCGCCGGCATCGGAGAAAATATAGTCGCTCACGAGCACGGCGCTTCGCACCGAGCGGACAAACTCCAACAGCTCCCGCGCGCACCGCTCCGCCGCCGGAAGATCGAGCGCGTAGCCCTTCTCGGGCGGGAAAATTTCATTTTGCAGCAGCGCCGTGACACTGTCGAGCAGGAATACGCCGTTTCTGTCGGCAGTATCCAGACACGAGAGGATGTGCCGCGGGCACTCGATCGTTTCAAAGTCCAGCCCCGCGCGGTCGGCGATGTGGCGGCGGATGCGCTCGTCGTCCTCGGCGTCGGCGGGGATCATGGTGGCGACGTAGTAATGCTTTTCCCCCGCAGCGAGGTATACCGCGAGATCCTGCCCGAGCGTCGTTTTCCCGTTTTTTGCGCCGCCGGATATGAATACTTTCATTGTGCGCCCTCCACCGTGAATTTATCACCCTCGCGGATCTCGTCGAGATAGCCGTCGTCGATGCCGGCCTCATCAAAAGTCGCCATATCGTTGATAATAGCGCAGGCGGCGTCCAGCACCTCGAAGGCAAGCGGGCAGCCGCTTCCCTCGCCGAGCCGCATGCCGAGCAGCAGCATCGGCTCCAGCCCCATCTCGTCCATGGCGAGCCTGTAGCCGATCTCATAGGATGCGTGGCTCGGCACGAGATACGCACGCACGTCCGGGCAGATCCGGCAGGCGCAGAGCGCCGCAACAGCGGAAATGAGCCCGTCGATCACGACGGGGCGGCGCGTCGCCGCCGCGCCGAGGAACGCGCCGCACATGGCGGCGAGATCGAATCCGCCGACCTTTGCGAGCACGTCGAGCGCATCGTTTCTGTCCGGCGCGTTGATCTCGATGGCTTTTTGAATGACGGCCTTTTTTCTGGCGAACG
>CAVEPP010000030.1:1670-2909 GCA_963617605.1 Alloprevotella sp.
CTCCACGGGGACGCCCAGCAGCACCGCGAGCACGGCGGAGGACGTCGTTGTGTTGCCGATGCCCATTTCGCCGACGCCGAGCACATTCGCATCCGTTTCCGCGGCAAGCTCGATGCCGGTGAGCACCGCACGCTCGCACTCCTCGCGCGTCATGGCGCTGCCGCGGGCGATATTCTTCGTGCCGTAGGCGATCTTGCGGCACAGCACCGCCTTTTCGCGGATATCCGCCGCGACGCCGACATCACAGACGGTAATCGCGCAGCCGAAATGCCTGCAGAGCGTCGCCGCGCCGGTCTTGCCGCGCGTGAGGTTGATGGTCTGCGAGAGCGTCACGGAGCGCGGCGCGCTCGAAACGCCCTCGTCTACAACGCCGTTGTCGGCGGCGAAAACGAGAAGATACTTCTTTTCGATCCTGTTATGCACGCGCCCGGTGATCCCCGCGAGCTGCACGGAGAGCTCTTCGAGCCGCCCGAGACTGCCGGGGGGCTTGGCAAGCTGCGCCTGACGGCGGCGCGCCTCTTCCATAGCCGCAGCATCCGGCGGCGTGATCTTTGCTGTCCATTCTCTGAGTGTCATGCGTTTGTCTCCTTGGTGATGAATTTGTTTTCCGCAAGCCAGCGCGCGCCGCGCGCGGCATCCTCCGGCAGTTCGAGCGTGAACGTCGCCGCCGGGCAGAGCGCAAGTGCTCTCTGTAATAATTCTTTCATTGGGATGCCGCCCTCGTCGAGCGGCGCGTGGGCGTCGAACGAGCCGTCGTTGTTGTGCAGGTGAAAATGCCGGAGATACGGCGCGGAGCGTTCCAGCCACGTGAGCACCGGAACGGCGGAATAGGCGTTCGCGTGGCCAACGTCGAGACAAAGCCCCAGCCGCGGATGATCCGCCGTGCGGACGATGTCCAGCAGATACTCCGGCTCCTCCTCGAGCACGTTTTCCAGCACGATATCCACGCCCGGGTCCTCGCGCAGAAAGTCCTTCCAGAAAAGGGCCGACTGCTCCGTATACCAGCAGGGATAATACATCCGCGCGTTATATCCGCCGTGGATGACGACCTTTTTCGCGCCATAATCCTTCGCCAGGGCGATCGCCTCGCGGAAGCGGTCCGCGGCGAGCGTTCTCGCGCGCGGGTCAATGGCGCAGGGGAAAAGCTCGTTGAACGGCGCGTGCAGCGTCACGCGCGCGATGCCCGCGAGCTTTCCGCGCACCGCGGCGTCCGTTTCCGGAAAATGCTCGTCCATGTTG
>CAVEPP010000030.1:2997-11355 GCA_963617605.1 Alloprevotella sp.
AGAAGCTCAAGCTGCTGCTTCTCCGGCAGTATCTCGAACGCAATACCGATGAAGCGCACCCTGTCACAACGGCGCAGCTTATGGAGTATCTCGCCTCGGAGGGCATCAGCGCCGAGCGCAAGAGCATTTACAGCGATCTGGAAGCCCTGCAATCCTTCGGTCTGGATCTGATCCGCGTCCGAGACGGGAACGTCACCTGCTGGTACATCGGTGATCGGGTATTCCAGCTCCCGGAGCTCCGGCTGCTGGCCGACAGCGTGCAGTCCTCCCGGTTCATCACGCGCAAAAAGTCGCTGGAGCTGATTGCAAAGCTTGAGGGGCTGACCAGCGTTCATCAGGCCAAGGGGCTGCGGCGGCAGGTTGTCGTCAAAAACCGCATCAAGGCGATGAACGAGTCCATATACTACCTGGTGGACGAACTGCACGCCGCCATCAACGGCGATAAGCGCATCCAGTTCCACTACGCCGGGTACGACGGCCACGGCCAGCACATATTGCGCCGCGGCGGTGCGTGGTACGACGTGAGCCCCTATGCTCTGCTGTGGGACGACGAGAACTATTATCTCATCGGCTACGACAGCGCCGCTTCCGCCATCCGGCATTACCGCGTGGATAAGATCTGCGATCTTCGCACCGCCAGAGACGGACGCGAAGGGCGGGAGGCGTTTGCCGCGCTCGACATGAGCGAATATACGAGCGCCCACTTCGGCATGTTTTCCGGCACGCCGGAGAAGATCCGGCTGGAATGCCGCGACACGCTCGCTGGGGCCGTGATCGACCGTTTCGGTGCGGACACCATGCTCATCCCCTCGCGCGAGGGGTATTTCACCGTGACCGTGCCGGTGGCGGTGAGCGAACCGTTTTTCGGCTGGCTCTGCTCGTTTGGCGGGGATATGAAGCTTCTCTCGCCGGAGAGCGCCGTGGAAGCGCTGCGCACGCATCTCCGAAAGCTTGCCGAAGCGTACCAAATTTAGTTTTTTGCCGCGCATATCTCATAAAAAATTTTAACAAGGAGGGGTAAACATGAGCGGCTGCATTATTCCCGAGGGGTACACGCCCCGGCTGAACGTCTACGAGACGCAGAGAGCCATCGAATTCATCAAGAGGAGCTTTCAAAAGAATCTGGGCTCGGCACTGAATCTCAAGCGCGTGTCCGCGCCGCTGTTCGTGCGCACCGACACCGGCCTTAACGATGACCTGAACGGCATCGAGCGCCCGGTCTCCTTTGACGTCCCCGCCGTGGACGGCGCGGAGTGTCAGGTCGTACAGTCTCTGGCCAAGTGGAAGCGCTGGGCGCTGCGCGAGTACAATTTCTATGAGGGCAAGGGCCTTTACACTGACATGAACGCCATCCGGCGCGACGAGGCAGTGCTTGACAACATCCACTCGGTCTATGTGGATCAGTGGGACTGGGAAAAGGTCATCCGCGAGGAGGACCGCAATTTTGACTATCTCAAGGACGCCGTGCGGCGTATCGTCACGGCCATCTGCATGACCGGTGACGAGCTGGAATGGGAGTTTCCGCAGCTTCGAGCGCATCTGAGCCGTGATGTCTCTTTCATCACGAGCCAGGAGCTGGAGGATATGTATCCCGATCTCACACCCTCCGAGCGCGAGAACGAGTACACCAAAACGCACCCGACCTGCTTCATCATGCAGATCGGCAAAACGCTTCGCTCCGGCAAGAAACACGACGGCCGCGCCCCGGACTATGACGACTGGGACCTGAACGGCGATATCATTTTCCGCAACACCGTGCTCGACCGCGCATTTGAGGTTTCCTCCATGGGCATCCGCGTAAGCCCGGAGAGCATGGATCGCCAGCTCACGCTCGCCGGCTGCGACGACCGCCGGAAGCTGCCGTTCCACAAGGCGCTGCTCGCCGGGGAAATGCCGCTCACCATGGGCGGCGGCATCGGCCAGTCGCGGCTTTGCATGCTGCTCATCGGCTGCGCACACATCGGTGAGGTGCAATCCGGCATTTGGGACGAGGAAACGGTGAACCTTTGCAAGGCTCGCGGCGTCCATCTACTATAAACATGCAAACGAGAGCCTTGCGATGCAAGGCTCTCGTTTCCGGGTTATTCTCCGCTTAAAAGCCTCCCCTGTGTAAGGGGAGGTGGCAAAACCGAGGGTTTTGACAGAGGGGTTGTCCAGTTTGCAAGCCGAGGATGACAATCCCTCAGTCAGCCTAACGGCTGCCAGCTCCCTTTGCACAAGGGAGCCTTTTGCCATTACATTTTCTCTTTTCGGAGGCGTTCCATGGCCGAAGGTAACGAAACGAAAAAAACGGCGAAAAGCCGGAAATTGATCGCTTGGCGCATTGCCGTAGGCTCAGTGGGTGCTGTCGTGCTGCTCACAGCGTTTTCGCTCTTCTTCCCCGGCATCGGGCTGCTTCGCACATCCGCTCCGGCAGCTTCACCGGTGAACGCGCCGGAAGCGGAAGCGACAGCCGCACCAACGCCGGAGCCCACCGCCGCGCCGGTGTACGCCGCGGGGTACATGCATTGCGAAAACGGTCTTTTCCGCAGCGCGGACACGCTGACCGCAGGGGAAGCCGCTTCCGCCGTGGAGCGCGCCGCCGGTCTCTCGCTCGCCGTGGAGGATGCCTCCCTCCCGCTCACGGAATCCTCGCTCGCAGCGCTGCTCGAGGACGTTTTCCCTTCGGACACGGTAGCGGATGCCATGACCGCCATTGCACTGCACGGCGGCGAGAATGTGACGCGCGCCGAGGCCGCGGTGTTTTTTAACCGTCTCTTTTCTCTGCCTGCCGCCGACACGGAAACGGCATTTTATCCCGACGTCCTCCCCGGCGAATGGGGCAGCGGCGACATATACACCGCCGCGGACGGCGCCGCCGTATGGGACGGGCCGGACGGCCGCCCCGCCGAGGGACCGGTTTTGATCAATTCGCAGCTTTATTATGTCGGTTCGAACGGATACCTCCTCAAAAACGCCTATGCCGGTTCGCTCTACTTTGACAGTGCCGGGCGGTACACCTCCGGCAACGCCGAGCTGGACGGCTATGTTCTCGCCGCCATCCGCGAGGCGACCGACGACACAATGAGCCGCGATGAGCGGCTGCGCGCCATGTACCTTTATGTCCGCAACAGCTTCACGTATCTCCGCCGCCACTACTATAAGGTCGGCGATGTCGGCTGGGCGACGCAGGAAGCGCTCACGATGTACTCGACCGGGCGCGGCAACTGCTACTGCTACGCCTCGGCGTTCTGGGCGGCGGCGCGCTCTCTCGGCTACGACGCGAAGATCGTCAGCGGCACCTACGGCGACACGGACGCGCCGCACGGCTGGGTGGAGATTCTGCGTGACGGCGAGCGGTATACCTACGATGTGGAGATCGAAATGGCCGTGCGCCGCGACCGCGGCGGGGACTCCGATCTCTATGAAATGACCGACGCGGCGCGTCAGCGCCACGGCTATAAGGAATTCACCGTCTCGGACGATATGCTGCCGCGCTCGCTCGCGGGCGAGCTTCTGCCGGGCTGAAAGGAGAGGAACATGAAAAAACGATTTCTTCTTTTTCCGGCGCTGCTCTCGCTGCTTCTTCTCACCGGCTGCACAAAGCAGCTGACCGACGAACCTCTCACGCTCTCTTTCCCCGAGGAAACGGCAGCCTTTACCGGCACGCTTTCCAAGGACATCTACACCGGCGCCGTGCAGGGCAGCGGCTGGCGGTTTGAAGGAACGCTCACCGCAGAGCGTATTCTCACCGGCGAGGGCGAAAACATCCCCTGCCGCGCCGCGCTCTTCGGACGCGTGATGGATGGAACATACACCGGATCGCTCGTCTCCGGCGCGCCGGACGGCGAGGGCGAATTTACACTCGCCTCGGGCGCGGTGTTCACCGGCGAGTTTTCCAGCGGCACGGCGGTGCGCGGCGAGGCATCCGATCTGCCGTTGGAGATCCTGCACGGCGGCAGCCGCTTTTCCGGCACGTATACCGGGCCGATGGAAAGCGCGGGGCCTGAGGGCGAAGGGCTTTTCGGCGGCGTGAACGCCGCGGGGCAGCAGTTCACCTGGTACGGCGGCTGGAGCGGCGGCGAGATCGCCGGTCCCGGCGTACTGACCGATGAGCGCTGCATCGTCTCGGTGGAAGGCCGCGAAACGGCCGGAAGCTACGCCGGAGACGGCCGGGACGGTCTGCCGGACGGCGAAGGCGTTTTCACCGGCGAGAGCGAGACCGGCGTTCCGTTCACCTACACGGGCGAATGGGCCGCGGGACTCATGGACGGCGCAGGGATGCTCGTCTACGACGCGGAAAGCCTTTACACGCGCACCGGCACGTTCACCGCCGGGCACTTCACCCCCGACGGGCTCGAAACGCTCGTTTCTCTCGGCACGTGCGAGCCGATATTCACTCTCACGGAAAGCCAGCTCGCCTTCCTGCGCGAGGCCGACGGTCTCTGGGATCGGGAGGATCATCAGGATTTCTTCAACTCCGTATATAAAGATCTCTTCGATAAGACCGCTTCGCTCGGGCAGTGCTTCGCGGATGATTCCTTCCGTGAAGAACCGTACTGGATGGAACTCTACGGTCTGCGCATCATCACAGCGCGCACCGGCTCTCTCGTCCCCGGCGGTGCGGAGATGACGTGCATCTTCGCCTCCGACCGGAATTACCAGTACCCATGCTTCGTGATCGTCCCCGGAGGCGTTGACCGTCTCTCGCGCGGGAACCCCTTCCACATATACGCCGTGCCTATTGCCGTAAGCCCGTATGTCAACACGCTCGGCGAGGAAAAGGAATGTCTTGTTCTTCTGGCCGGAGATATTTATACCGGAATGTGAAAATTGACCGCCTCCCCGGTTTGCACGGGGAGGCGGTTTACAATCCCTTAGTCTCGCCTTCGGCGAGCCAGCTCCCTTTGCACAAGGGAGCCTTTTTATGTGGCGGCGGCGTGCTGGCGGCCGGTGTGGTCGATGTAGGTGTCGCCCGTGAGCAGTATCTCCGAGATCGGAACGATCGTATATCCCTCCGCGAGCAGGTATTCAATGATGGAGGGTAGCGCTTCGGGCGTATGCAGCCCCGCGTTGTGGAACAAGACGATGCTCCCCGGCTGCACCTTGGACGATACACGCTTGTAGATCTCACCCGCCGTCAGCTTTTTCCAATCGAGCGAGTCAGTGTCCCACTGCACCGCCGTGAGGCCCATGCCGTTCACGGTGCCGATGACGTTGTCGTCATACTCACCGTAAGGGCAGCGGAAAAGCGTTGGGCGCACGCCGGTGACGGCCTCGATCTTGTCGCTGCAGCGGTTCACCTCGTCGATGATCTGCTTCGCGGTGAGCTTTGCCATGTGCGGGTGATCGTCGGAGTGGTTCATCACCTCGTGCCCGGCGTCGTGGAGCGCCTTTACGCTCTCCGGGTATTTGTCCACCCACTCGCCGACAACAAAGAACGTCGCCTTCACGTTATACTTTGCCAGGATATCGATGAGCATCTGCGTGTCCTCGTTGCCCCAGGCCGCATCGAATGAGAGGCTTACGAATTTCCCGTCCCGCTCCACGCTGTATACGGGCAGCTCCCGCTCCGTGACCGCCGCGCCGACGACACGCGGAGAGTATACGAACGCGAAGATCGCCGCGACAGCGAGCACAAGCGCCGCGCTGGAGGTGAATTTGCTGTGCCGCGAGAGAAAGCCGCCGATTTTACCTGTCATCATAAATTTATCCCCCCTCGCGGACATCCTATGTGCGCGGGAGGGGATGTATTCATTTTTCGTCCTCCCGCGGGAAGATCACGTTGGGCGAATAGCCGGTATACTTCTTATAGACTTTGTTGAAGTACTTGTAATCCGAAAAGCCCACCAGCTCCGCAATCTCATAGAGCTTGCGTTCGCCGCGCTTCTGGAGCTCCACGGCGCGCCGGATACGGTAATAGTTCAGAAAATCGTGGAACGTGTAGCCCGTTTCCGCCTTGAATTTGGCGTTCAGATGCGTGCAGGAAATATTCAGCCGCTGGCTCAGGTCGGTAAGGGAGATGTGCTCGGCGTAATGCTGCCGGATGTACTGCATCATTGCCTCGGCATACTTATTCTGCAGCGGCGCAGGCTTTTCGTCCGGCTCCGGCGTCTCCTCCCGTCCGTTCGGTGCTCCAGCGGCGATGCGCCGCAGACAGTTTTTGAGCTCGTTCACATCCACGGGCTTTAGCAGGTATTCCGCCACACCCAGCCGGATGGCCTGCTGCGCGTAGTCAAACTCGCCGTAGCCGGAGATGATGATCGCTTGAAACGGACAGACGCTGCGCCCCTCGCGCAGCATTTCCAGCCCGTTCATATCGGGCATGCGGATATCGGTGATGACGATGTCCGGGTGGAGCGCTTTGATCTGGGCAAGGCCCTCCTGCCCGGTGGCGGCCTCGCCGACGACCACACAGTTTACCTCCGTCCAGTCCATTTTGTACTGCAGTCCCCGGCGGATCAGATTTTCATCCTCCACCAGCAAAACCTTCAGCATTCCTCGTTCTCCTCCACTTCATAGGGGATGATGAGCGTCACAGTAGTGCCCTGCCCCTCCGTGCTCTCGATCTGCACGCCGTAGGGCGCGCCGTAGGTCAGACGAATGACCTTTTGGATGTTATAAAGCCCCACATGGGCGGTGTATTCGTTCGTGAGATCGCGCTCGAAGCTCTCGCGCAGCTCGGCCAGACGCCCGGCGGAGATGCCCGCGCCGTCGTCCGTTACGGTGAAGCGCAGCGTATCGTCCCGGTGCTCCGCTTGCACGCGGATCGAGAGCGTCCGCCCGGCGCGGTAGCCGTGGACGATGCTGTTTTCGATGACCGGCTGCAAAAGGAGCTTCGGCACACGACATTCGAGCAGTTCCTCCGGGATATTGAACTCATAGAGCAGGCAGTTATTGTACCGCGCCTTCTGCAGCAGCAGATAGTCGTTCACATACTCCACGTCCGTTTCGAGCGACACCTTTGTATGGCCATAGTTGACGCTGTAGCGCATGAGTGAAGCGAACGAGAGCAGCATCTCCGAGGCCGTTTCCGGGTCCTCACTGATCTGGTAGCGCACGGTCTCCATGACGTTGTAGACAAAATGCGGGTTGAACTGCTCTTCGAGATGCTTGATCTCCATCTGACGCCGACGGTTTAAAAGCTCGTCGTTGTGGGCGATCAGCTCCCGGAAGCGGGTATAGAGTGCCTGCGACTCTTCGGAACACTGCGGCGGCAGCGCCTCCGCGCCGCCATTTTGGGAAAGATTTTCCACAGCTGCCGTCAGTTCGCCGAGCTCCATGGCGTTCTGGCGCGTGAACGCCTTCGTCATGGCGACAACGACGCCGGTAAGCAGCAGAAGAAGCACGATAAACAGGCCGCCGCTGTAGAGCAGCATCCGCAGCTGCATGTCCAGAGACGTGAGCGTATAGAGCCGCAGCCCCTGCGGCCCGACCGCACCGCGGACGGCATAGTACCGGCTGCCGTCCAGCGAAAGGATGCCATCGTCCTCGAGAGACAGGGAAACCTTGTTACTCGGCTGCTTGTCCTGCGGGTCCTCCCGGGTATCAAGCGTGGTGTAGATGAGATTATCGTACCGGTCCGTCAGCAGCACCTCAGAATCGGTATCGCGCACAGCGTCCCGGAAGCCCTCCTGCCGGAGGTTCAGCAGGAGATACCCCGCCGCGGCCCCGGTCTCATCCGGTACAGCGCGGCAGACCGTATAGACGCACGCCTGCTCGCTGCTCACCGGTGCGGTGCAGACATACCGGAGCGTCGCCGCCGGTTCCTGCTTCATGCGCGCCGCGGCGCCCGCGGCAAACGCGGACGAAGCAAAGATCGACTGGTTGTGCGCGCTGAAATTGGAGCTGAGCACCTGCATGTCCGCGCCGAGCAGCACGAAATATGCCCGCAGCTCCTGCTGATTGGTGAAATCATAGAGCAGCCGGTTGGCTTCCAGACACTCGCCTCTCTCGCCGCTTTCGGCGGCGCGGCGCAGCGCGTCCGCCCCGGCAAGCTCTGCGGCGCCGCTGTCGTACGCCGCGAGCTGCTGCGCGAGCGCCGTTTCAAGCTCTTCGTTATCCTTCCGGCAGCCGCGCACGACAACGGCAAAGAAGTTCAGTGCGAAACCGCCCAGATACAAAAGCAGGATCAACGCCAGTATGGCAGCCACATAGCCGATGAACGAGCGGCGCAGCTGATTTTGAAACGGTTCGCGGTGCATGGCCGTCCCTCTCTTTCCCGGCGTCATTTTACCATACTCTTCCCTTTCTGAAAAGGGAGAAAAGCGGTGCGCCCGGTCGGACGCACCGCATGGCCCCGCAAAAGACTTGCGGGACGCTTCCCGCTTTATACGCTCAAGTCCTTCTTGCCGCTGAGCTTGAAGAACACAAGAAGCG
>CAVEPP010000031.1:0-6914 GCA_963617605.1 Alloprevotella sp.
ATCTTATGACCATCCTCCCGGCGGATCTGGAGGACGAAGAGGAATAAATGAAAGGAGAAAAGAGTATGTGGACATGCTATTGCGGACATGAAAACGACGGCGCGTTCTGCGCAAGCTGCGGCGCGCCTGCACCGGTCACCCCGGCGGCCGGATTCCCGACGCGCAGACAGATATGCGAGACGGCGCGCAAGCGCCTGCATGACCAGCACTACGCCTCGAACTGCACCTACCTCACCCTTATCGGAACTCAGGCTCTGACCTTGGGCGTCGTTGTGGGCATCATGTATTTCGTCATGCTCATAAGCGTGTTTTTCACCGCGGAGCCGCTGATACTCACCTTCCGCGGACACAGCTTCGACCCGTCGCAGTACCTGCTGCCATTCCTGACGCTGTACCTCGAAGTGATGTTCATACTCCTGCTGTACAAGGTGTTTTTCGCAAACGTGCTCGACTGCGGCGAAAGCGCCGCGGCGCTGACGCTGTGGCGCGGACAGGCGCTGCACGCGGAGTACGCCTTCTGCGGCTTCTCCGACTATAAGCGCATTATGACGGGGCGGCTGTATCACGGGGTCATCACTTTCCTGTGGCTGCTCGTGCCAGTGTACGGCCTGACACGGCTGTATTCGTATTTGATGGTGCCGTTTATCCTGATAAACAAGCCGCAGCTTTCCGCGAAGGAAGCCATGAGCTATTCGCGCGCCGTAATGCAGGGCTATCGGTGGAAGTATTTCTGCCTGCGCCTGAGCTTCATCGGCTGGCATCTGCTCAACAGCTTTACTTACGGCATCCTCGGCATATTCTACGTCTACCCGTACTACGACGCGGCCTGCGCCGGGTTCTACGAGGCTGTGGTCAAGGAGTACGACGCGAAGAACGCGCATGTCGAGCCGAGTGCGGCGGAGTAAAAACCATTTCGTATTAAAAAACACGCAGAGCAAAAGCTCTGCGTGTTTCATATTTGATTCAGTGCTTACATCAGCTTTCTGAACAGCTCGGTCAGCTCTGCGGGGGTGGTGTCCTTGGGGTTGCCGGGGCGGCAGGCGTCGGCGTACGCGCTCTCCGCTAGGAAGGGCAGATCTTCTTCTTTCAGCGCTTCCAGCTTCTCAGGGATGCCGACATCCTTCGAGAGCTTCTTGACAGCGTCGATGGCGGCCTTGCGGTACTCGGCCTGAGTCATCGAGTCGACGCCCTCAACGCCCATTGCGCGCGCGATCTCGCGGTACTTCTCGCCGGTGCAGTCGGCGTTGTATTCCATGACGATCGGCAGCATCATCGCGCAGGCGACGCCGTGCGGAGTGTCGTAAACCGCGCCGAGGGTGTGCGCCATGGAGTGGGCGATGCCGAGGCCGACGTTCGAGAAGCCCATACCGGCGATATACTGGCCGAGAGCCATGCCCTCGCGGCCTTCCTTCGTGCCCTTGACGGCGCCGCGCAGGTAGGTGGAGATGAGCTTGATGGCTTCGAGATGGAACATATCGGTCATTTCCCAAGCGGCCTTGGTGGTGTAGCCCTCGATGGCGTGGGTCAGTGCGTCCATACCGGTGGAGGCGGTCAGACCTGCGGGCATCGAGCTCATCATCTCCGGATCGACGATCGCAACGATGGGCATGTCGTGGGGATCGACGCAGACGAATTTGCGCTTCTTCTCCACGTCCGTGATGACGTAGTTGATAGTGACCTCGGCCGCGGTACCGGCGGTCGTCGGGATGGCGATGATGGGGACGCAGGGCTTCTTCGTATCCGCTACGCCCTCAAGAGAGCGAACGTCAGCAAATTCGGGGTTGTTGATGATGATGCCGATGGCCTTGGAGGTGTCCATGGACGAACCGCCGCCGATAGCGACCAGATAATCCGCACCGGCAGCCTTGAACGCGGCGACGCCGTCGGTCACGTTCTCAATGGTGGGGTTGGGCTTTATATCGGAGAATATCTCATAGCTCAGTCCGGCAGCGTCCATAACGTCGGTCACGCGGGCGATAACGCCGTGACGCAGAAGGGTTGGGCCGCAGCAGATAAGCGCCTTTTTCAGGCCGCGTGACTTGACTTCGGCGGGCAGCTCCTGGATGGCACCTGCACCGTGGTACGAGGTCTGGTTGAGCATGATTCTGTTTGCCATAGTAATTTTTCTCCTTTCGTGATGTGAAAAGCAACCTATTACTTATTATGCCCATGTTAGTCAACACTTTCGAGCACGGCCACATTGTAATGCGGCATGTTGGCTCTGTCAACACACATACTCACCAAAAATCAGTCTATTTTACGAAAAACGCATCGGCAAATTGGCGGTTTTCCAAATAGAAATTCTCCCGAAAAATGCTCCGGCGGGCGGGATATGCGGGATATGGTATAGGCAGGATCACACGCAATATGGTATAATTGAAAAAAAGGCCGTGGAGGAAGCATTATGCGCAGAGAGAGGAAGCCGTTTTCGCTCAAATGGGGTCTTACGGCGGTGATGGTGGCGTGCTGGGTCATCCCTATTGTCACGATCGTGATCGTGGCGGGCGTGCTGCTCAACCGCAACTATGAGCAGAGCCTGCGCGAGAGCATCACCGCGAGTGTCGATCACGCGATGGCGCAGACAATGCTCCAGCTGGAGGGCGCGATGGAGTCATCCAAGGCGGTATCGTATAACGGCGAGATCCGCGACGCTTACCGCGCCTATCAGCAGTCCGGCGACCGGCAGGCACTCTACAGCCGCGTCTATGCCTACTTCTCGCAGAATTTCTCCCGCGATGCGAATTTCAAAGCCGTGTTCCTCACATTCAACGACCACCCGGATATGCTCTATTACTACGCCGACTCCTTCCGCGCCAACACCTACCGCCTTTCCCAGCACTTCCGCACCGACGTGCAGCCGCTGGTGGAGGAAAAGCTCGGTGCCGTGGACACCGGCATTTACTTTTTAGCGGACGGCGGCGAGCTCTATATGACGCGAAATCTCCTTGACGCTGCGTTCCAGCCGTACGCGCAGCTCACGCTCCTCTGCGATACGGACACGCTCTTCCAGCCGCTCGCGGCGCTTGCGGTGAGCGCGCAGGTGGAAACGGCGCTGGATGATGTATCGTTCCAGTTTTCGGAGCTGCCGGACTCCGGCGCAGACCGGCTGCTTTTGAGCGACTACACCGCCGACTTCGGCGGACACACGCTCTCCGTTACCGTGACGGCGCCGGAGCTGCGGCTCTGGGGCGCGATGCCGGAGCTGCGCTGGGCGGTGGCGCTCGTGCTGCTGCTCGGCACGCCGCTCGTCGGCGCGGTCATACTGCTCTTTTACCGGTACGTCACGCGTCCCGTGGAGACGCTGGCGGATGCCGCGGCGCGCGTAGCGGGCGGCGAGCGTGGCTACTGCATCGAAGAGCGCGCCGGAAGTCTGGAATTTCAAAAGCTTTACCGGGACTTCAATGACATGTCCCTGCAGCTCGAATGGCGCTTTGAACAGCTCTACCGCGAGCAGCAGGCCCTGCAGGAGGCGCGCATCAAAGCACTGCAATCGCAGATCAACCCGCATTTTCTCAATAACACGCTCGAGATCATCAGCTGGGAGGCGCGGCTTGCGGAAAATGAGCGCGTGTGCGCCATGACCGAGGCGCTCGCCACAATGCTCGACGCCGCGCTCGACCGCGATGGGAACGGCATGGCGTCGCTCCGGCAGGAGCTCGGATACGTGGATGCCTACCTTTATATAATCTCGCAGCGGCTCGGCCCGGCGCTGCTCGTCACAAAGGATGTGGACGAAGCGCTGCTCGGCATCGTCATTCCGCGGCTCATTTTGCAGCCGATCGTGGAAAACGCCGTGGAGCATGACCTGACGCCGCGGCGCGGCGGGCATCTCGCGGTGCGCGTCCGGCGCGAGAGTGATTCACTCCGGCTCGAGGTGGAGCACGACGGGCAGATCACAAGCGAGGAGCGCGCGCAGATCGACGAGCTGCTCTCCGGTGCGCCGGACGGGAATGCCGCGGGGAAGGTCGGCCTTCGCAACGTGCGCGAGCGGCTCAGCCTGCTCTACGGCGAGCGCGCCGCGCTCACCATAGAGCAGGCATCGGCGGACAGCATTCTGGCGGTGATCTCCCTCCCGCTCGACGACTGATTTGCCATCTTTGCACAAACTGCGCAAGAACGGGCAAGAAACAGCAAGCGCAGATCTTATGCATTTTCACTTTCACAAGGTATAATATGGAACGTGATATAGTACAATATCACAAATTCTTTAAGGGGAGATCCAAGCTATGAAAAAGTTTCTTGCATTGCTTCTTGCCGTTCTTATGGTTGTGAGCCTTGCCGCGTGCGGCCAGACCGCCGCGCCGAACGGCAGCCAGACGGCCGATGAGCCGAAAGAATCCGGCACCACCGAACAGCCCGCCAGCACCCCCGTTACGCTGAACGTTGTCACCTCCTACGGCGGCGACGACGGCAACCGCAAAAACTTCGAGGCCGCGGTAAAGGCCTACGAGGAAGCCACCGGCAACAAGATCAACGACGGCAGCGCCACCTCCAACGAGGAGTGGAAGGCGAAGGTCCTCACCGACTTTGAGACCGGCTCCGAGCCCGATGTGCTGTTCTTCTTCACCAACGCCGACGCCGAGCCCTTCATCACCGCCAATAAGGTCGTCTCCATCGACGAGATCCGCACCGAGTATCCCGACTATGCCGCGAACATGAAGGAAAGCATGATGGCCACCGCCGCCGACGGCAAGCACTACTCCGTCCCGTCCTCCGGCTTCTGGGAGAACATGTTCGTCAACAAGACCGTTCTCGAAGCCTGCGGCGTTGCGATGCCCGGCCCCGACTACACCTGGGATCAGTTCCTCGCCGACTGCCAGACCATTCTGGACAACGGCTACACCCCCATCGCCTGCTCTCTCTTCGAAGTACCTCACTACTGGTTTGAGTTCGCCGTCATGAACAACGGCACCCTCGCCAACCAGCTCGAAGTGCCCACCCTCAACGAGGACGGCACGCTCCGCGACGACGCCGTTTCCCAGAAGTGGGTCGCTGCGCTCAACGATCTCAAGAATCTCTATGAACTCGGCTACTTCCCGAAGAACACCCTGACCGCCAGCGACGCGGAAACCGTTGCCATGTTCGGCGACGGCGAGGCCGCGTTCCTCATCGACGGCTCCTGGAAGGTCGGCTACTTCAACGAGAACCACGGCGACGAGCTGGAGAACTACTCCGTCTCCTTCGTCCCCGGCAAGGGCGAGCGCAAGGCCACCGAAGCCATCGGCGGCATCTCCATGGGCTACTTCATCACCCGCAAGGCGTGGGACGATCCCGCCAAGCGCGAAGCCGCCGTGAAGTTCGTCGAGACCCTCACCTCCGATGAAACGCTCAGCACCTTCGTCACCACCGAGGTCACCGCGCTCGTCAACGGCGCGAAGCCCGCGGGTCTGAACGCGCTGCAGCAGACCGCCGCCGACGTCAACGCCGAGATCACCGGTGTTATCGGCGCGGTGCAGGACACCATCTCCAGCGAGGCCAAGGCCGACCTGTTCGGCAACATCCAGAAGGTCGTCACCGGCCAGATGACCGCCGAGGAGGCCGTCGCCTCCGCGATCGCTCTCAACTGAGCTTCCCTTTCGTACTTACCTGCGGGGGCTGCTGCGATGCAGCAGCCCCCTTTCTTATTAAGTCCTCTTCGGAGCAAAGGACGGTGTATCCATGCTATCCACCATCTACAAGAGAAAATGGCCGCTGCTCGTGTTTCTCGTGCCGGCGTTTCTGTTTCTCGCGGTATATCTCTACTATCCGTTCATCCAGAACATCATCAACACGTTCCTCAACATCGGCGGTCTCGGCCGCGCGGCGGAGGGCGTGAACACGCCGTGGTATGAAAACTACCAGCGGCTCGTGACCGACCCCAACATGCGCATCGCACTCAAGAACACGGCGCTTATGATCGTATGCACCGTGGTCATTCAGGTGGGCGTGGCGCTCATTCTCGCGCTGCTCGTGGATACGATCCGCGTCGGCGCGCAGGTGTTCCGCACCGTGTACTTCTTCCCCATCGTCATTTCCGCCACGGCGCTCGGTCTGCTCTTCAATCTCATCTTCCTCTACAAGGGCGGCATGGTCAACCAGATCCTGCTCGCCATGGGGCAGCTTCCCTATGAGATCAAGCCGAACGGCAAAATGATCGTCGAGTGGCTGGACTGGAAGGATCAGGCGCATTATCTCTTCACGATGTTTCTCCCCGTCATGTGGCAGTATGTGGGCTTTTACTTTGTCATCATCGTCACCGGTCTAAACAACATCCCGCAGGAGCTTTACGAGGCCGCCGCGCTCGACGGCGCGGACGGCTGGAAGCGCACGCGGTACATCACGCTCCCCATGCTGCACAATGTGCTGTGCACCTGTGTGGTGCTCGCCGTTACGGGCGCGCTGAAGGTGTTCGATCTGCCGTGGGTCATGTTCGGCGCGGGCATGCCCGAAAACCGGGGCTGGCTGACCGGTACATATATGTACGACCAGACGTTCAACAAATCGAACGTGGACTACGGCTCCACGATCGCAGTGCTCATCGTCGTGCTCGGCGTTGTGCTCTCGAATGTGGTGAACCGGGTGTTCCGGCAGTCCGAGGATATTTAAAGAGGAGAGAGACATGAAAATGAAGAAAAAGCCGTCGATCTCCAGGATCCTCACCTATGTGGTGCTCTGTCTCTGGGGACTGACGACCGTTTATCCGTTCATCTGGGTCATTCTGAACTCGTTCCGCAAAAAGGGACTCATTCTCAGCGACTCGTTCTCCCTGCCGCTGGGCGACGCCTTTACGTGGGACAACTACCGCACGGCATGGGAGCGCGCGGACTTTAAAAATGCCTACCTTAACAGCGTCATCATCTCCGGCACCGTCACGATCCTCGTCGTGCTCCTTGCGGGCATGGCGGCCTACGGTCTCGTGCGCTACCGCTTTAAGC
>CAVEPP010000031.1:6924-9236 GCA_963617605.1 Alloprevotella sp.
GATCATCCCCGTGTTCCGGCTCGAAGTCATGCTGGGCATCGCCGGAACGGGCAACCGCTGGCTGAGTCTGCTCGCGGTCATACTGCCGCAGATCGCCGGGAATCTGTGCTTTGCCATCATCGTTCTGATGGGCTTTATCCAATCGGTACCGATCGATCTGGAAGAGAGCGCGTATCTCGACGGCTGCAACGTGTTCCAGATCTACTTCCACATCATCATCCCCGCGGCGAAATCGTCGTTCGCCACGGTTGCGATCTTTGCGTTTCTCTGGAGCTACAACGATCTCTTCACGCAGTCGTTCTTCCTGCGCTATCCGCAGGAGCGCGCGATCACCGGCCTTCTCAACGAGATCAGCTCGCAGGCTGGCGTCAACTACGGTCTGATGGCGTCCTCGGTCGTGCTGGTCGTGATTCCGGTGCTGATCGTCTATGTGCTGCTGCAGAAAAACATCGTCAAGGGTCTGACGGCGGGCGCGGTCAAAGGATAATGCCTTGCTTTTTGGCGCGCTGCGCGCTATGCTGTATGGACAGGGGGTGAGCACATATGTACCGTGTCGTTCTGATCGACGATGAATACATCATTCTCGAAGGTCTGCGGAAGGTCGTCAAATGGGCGGACTACGGCTGTGAGGTCGTCGCCACGGCGTCTGACGGCCGCAGCGGTGCCGAGACGATCCGCACACTGCGCCCGGACATCGTGTTTACCGATATCCGTATGCCCGGCGGCGATGGGCTCACGATGCTCGCGGGACTGCGCAGCGAATTTCCCGACATGCAGATTACCGTTCTCACCGGCTACCGCGATTTTTCTTATGCGCAGGAGGCCATCCGTCTCGGCGTGACCCGCTTTCTCCTGAAGCCCTCCAAAATGGACGAGATCCACGAGGCGCTCGGCGCGATGAAGGCCAATCTTGACCGGCGCGCCCGGCAGTCGGAGCCCGCCGCCGACGAGAGCGAAACACAGCAGCAGGCGGAAAATTTCCTTGTGAATCAGGCTGTCGCCTACATACGCGCGCACTACCGCGAAAAGCTCTCCTTGCAGGAGGTAGCGGACCGCTGCTATATCTCGCAATGGCATCTTTCCAAGCAGCTCAACCGCTGCGCCGGAAAGAGCTTTTACGACATTTTAAACTCCGTGCGCATCGAGGAAGCGTGTAAACTTCTGGCCGATCCAAGTCTCAAGATCGGCGAGATCAGCGAGCTCGTCGGCTATGCGGATGTGGCGCACTTCGCCCGAACATTCAAAAAGATCGAGGGCGTCAGCGCGAACGAGTACCGGAATAAACTATAATTATGTAAACTAAGCTCAAAAAAATCGGGGCAGTCTGCCGCTTTCGGCAGGCTGCCCCGATTCGATTGCAGGAGAGAGGTTACAAGGCAAGGGGGTTAATCGTCCGTAAATTCCAGGGATTCCACATGGATCCCGCCGGTCTTTTCCTTCCGGATCGCATAAAAGATGCCGAATCCGAACACGAGCACGGTAATAACAACGATGTACGGCCGCACCGACACGATGTTATGCAGAATGATTGCGATCTGGACCAGGAACGCCAGAAATACGAAGAAGTAGAAAACGCCGGTCGGAACGTTTTTGCCGAATCCACGCTTTGCCCAGATCTCCGGATACTTTTTCGGCACCATAGCAATGGATACGATCATCAGGGTGCTCAGCGTGAGATTCACCAGCAGAGAGCTGTTGGTCGTGGTTTTGATATCCCAGCCCAGGACCAGCGGCAGCATGGAAACGAGCCACATGATCGTCATGATCTTCCAGGGGCTTCCGTAGCGGTTCGGCTTTGCGAAGGACGCGGGGAACCAGCCGTTCTGTGTCGCCACATAGATGGGTTCCACATAGCAGGCATAGCAGCCGTTGATGGTCGTCGCAAGCGCCATGAAGGGTCCGGCGATGATAAAGAAGACAAAGAGCGGCGTGGACATGATCTCCTTGGCAACATACGTCAGCGGCTGATTGGCGACGATCTCCAGCGGAAGGACCGTGGAGGCCACAATCGTGACGGAGAGATAAAGCACCGCAATGACAATCGTTGTGCCGATGATGGAGAACGGCAGGTCGTACTTGGGATTCTTTGAATGCCGGCTCATAAACATGACATAGTACTGCGCAAAGGTAGAGAAGAAAAGCATGAAGGTCGCAGAGAAGAATCCGCGGGTACCGCCCGTCATAAACTGCTCATCCGAGAAGTTGAACAGGATCGAAACATCCGCTTTTCCGATTCCCATAATGGAGAACGTGGCAAGGCCCACAATGAGAAGGACGGACATGATGTTCTGAAGATTCGACAGAGTCTTGAT
>CAVEPP010000031.1:9272-11245 GCA_963617605.1 Alloprevotella sp.
GGTAGAACGCCGTCAGCACAATGGCCGCGGTGATCCTTACATTGGCGGTGGGGATCAGCGCCTGGACATAGGTGCCGAAAGACAGGGCATAAAGGGCGGTGGTGGGAAAGTACAGGAAAAAGCCGAACGCATACATGCCGCCGAACTTTTTTCCCAGAACGGTGTTGATGAGGCCATACGGCCCGCCGTCTACGCGCAGCGCGCCCGTGACGAAGATCATCGGAATATTATAGATAAATCCCAGCAGCAGCGCCAACGCATAGGCCCAGAATGTGGAATGTCCCGTGACGCCCATTGCTTGTCCGACAAGCGTGACTATGCCGGAGCCGACAACGCTTCCGACACCCATTGCCAACATGCTCCACTTGCCCATGGTTCCGGTATGTTGAACTTTACCTGTTGTTTCTGCCATAAGTGTCACCTCCTGTTTCCTTCCAATGATTTAAAGAACGCCCAGACGGTGCATTTCGCTGCGGATCTCTTCCTTCAGGCTGTCCGGAGCATCGCACACCGGGAGAAGCGGGAGGCCGGCGTCATAGCCCTGAAGTGTCATTGCGTACTTGACAGGGCCGGGATTCGGGGATTTGAACAGCATTTTCTGGAGGTAATGATATTTCGTGCCGAGCTCATTAATCTTCTTGCTGTCGCCCGCCATAGCCGTATTATAGATCTCGACCCACTGTTTGGGAAGAACGTTGGAGGAGGCCAGCACCGCGCCCTTGGCGCCCGCGAGCATTTCCCAGGCCGCGAGATACTCGTTGCCGGAGAGGACTTCGATCCGGCTGCCGAAGCGGTCGATCATTTCAACGGTCTGATCCAGTCTTTCGGCGCATTCCTTGATGCCGACGATGTTCGGAACGGCATCCAGGAGCTTCTCCACGATATCCGGCGTCGTATTATAACCCGTGCGGCCGGGGAAGTTGTAGATCAGAATGGGAAGATCGCAGGCTTTGTCAACCTTTTTGAAGAACTCGATCACGCCGGACAGCGGGGTGCTCGCTCCGAACGGGGTGCTGACAAGCAGCGCATCGACGCCGGCTTCTTTGGCCATGGTCGCCGCGGCGATCGCATCATAAACGCCGAGCTCGACGACACCGGCGATCACGGGAACTCTGTGGTTCACGGTTTTCACCGTGAGCTCCAGGATTTTGCGGCGGGTCTCCTTCGGAACGGCCATATTCTCTCCCGTGCCGCCCAGAGACAGCAGGCTGTGAACGCCGCTGCTGATCTGATCTTCAATTACGCGGACCAGCGCAGGCTCGTTTATCGTGATCCCATCCTCCAGTACAGGGGAAATCAACGCAGTCATAATACCGAACTTCATAACAGTTTCTCCTTTTCTTTTTTAATACGGAATATATCAGCGGATGGTGTGTATGGTTTTTTTGTTGACCCAGTTATAGGTCTCGGCCCCGTCGAGCGTGAGAAGCAGGTTCTCCGCGGCCTTGGTGGATATCTTCTGCTTGGCCTCGTAGGTGTCGCCGCCAAAATGCGGCGTGACGATCACGTTCGGAAGAGAGAAGATCGGCTCGTCCGCGCTGGGGGGCTCTTTCTCAAAGACGTCCAGACCGGCTCCGGCGATCTCATGCGTTTTCAGCGCTTCATAAAGGGCTTTCTGATCCACCACGGGGCCGCGGCTGAGATTCAGCAGGCAGGCCGTTTTCTTCATGGCTTTGAACTGCTCGGTGGAGAACATGCCGCGGGTCTCGTCTGTCAGATGAAGCTGTACGGTAACAAAGTCCGCTTCCTTCAGTCCCTCTTCCAGCTTCTCCACCTTTTCAACATTGAACTCGCGCATATGCTCCGCGCTCAAAAACGGGTCATATGCAATGACGCGCATATCGAATGCCTGCGCCATTTTCGCAGCGGTTTTGCCGATCCTGCCGAAGCCTACGATGAAGAGCACCTTTTCGGCGATCTCCGTGGGGATGTTGGTCTCGCGGAATTTCCAGTTTCCCGCGCGGACCGCTTTG
>CAVEPP010000032.1:0-11162 GCA_963617605.1 Alloprevotella sp.
CCATGGCCGGGAACCATTGCAATTACTATTCTTTTGGAGTTTTGCTCATGGCTGGACAAACTCAAAACGGAGCGGGTAAAAACCCGCTCCGTTCTATGTCTTTTTCGGAGAAAAGACTTTACTTGTTTTCCATCTTCCGGATCATGTCGCGCAGCTCGATGGCCGTTTCAAAATCCTCTTCCTCAACGGCCTTGTGCATCTTGTGGCGCAGAGCGTTCAGCTCGCGGCGCTGCTCAAAGGCTTCTTCGGCATGCTCCTCGGCTTCCGCTTCCAGCGGATAGGCGTCCTCGCGCACGCTCGGTTCCTCGCCCTTGTGACCCAGGGCTTCCTCGCCGCGCTCCTCGGCCTTCGCTTCCAACGGGTCGGCCTCCTCGTGCATCTCGACCTCCGGCTCATGCTCCGAAAGCGTCAGCAGCGGCTCGAACATCTCGCCGATCGACGGCAGACGGCCGAAACCGAAGAAATCGACGTCCGGCAGCAGGAAGCTGTCCATCATCTTGCCGAAAGAGGTGAGCATGCTGTTTGCCTCGCGCTCGAAGATCCTGTCCAGACCTTCCTTATGGGCACATTCGGCACACAGGTGCTTTTCCGTGGTCTTTCCGTTAATGGATTCCTTATAATAGAACTGAGCTTCGTTCTTCTTGCAGATCTCGCACTTCATTGTAATGATCTCCTTTCAAAAAATCCGTCGGATGCTGTGGTAAGCAGCATTTGTTTGAATATGGATGAGCGCACCGTCTTCCGGTTCTCGACCGGAACGGCGTGGAGCGCCCGCTCGCTGACCGCCGCGGCGATCAGCCTGGCAAAGGGAACATCGAGTGCCCCGGCGTTCACAGCGTTGTGGAGCAGCGCGTCCGCCGTCGGCTTATCCAGCTCCCGGCCTACGGCGTTCACCGTGTGCATGATGAACTGGGAGGCGTCCGGCTGCACGCGCGTGATGCGGATGTATCCGCCGCCGCCGCGCCGTGACTCGACCATGTACCCGCGTTCAGGACTGAACCGCGTAGCGATCACATAGTTGATCTGGCTCGGCACACAGCCGAAACGGTCGGCCAGGGAGCTTCGCTGCAGCTCCGCCGTTCCGTCCGCGCTTTCCAGCACGTCCAGAATGAACCGTGCGATCCGATCACTTGTCCCCATAGCGGCATCCCTTCTTTTATCATCTTATCTTTGACTTTGACTTTCTTTAACCTTTTCTTTGACTGTATAATAGTCAAGAAACGTCAAATTATCAACGTTCTGAAATGCCCGATTCGCGCCGGAAGCGGGAGATTCGGCGGTTTTGTCTTTTTCGATCTCGTTCGTTCGCTTTTTTTCTCGTTTTTTCTTTGATTTTCTCTGTTTTAGAAATTTTTCCGTGAAGGAAGAATTTTTGGGTTGCATTTTAAGGGATATATGTTACAATGCGGGTATCCCAAAAAGAGGAGGTACATACCATGTACGTCATCACTGACAGCTGCATCTCCTGCGGCACCTGCGCGAGCGTGTGCCCCTGCGACGCGATTTCCGAAGGCGCTGATCACTACGAGATCAACCAGGACGTCTGCGCCCAGTGCGGTTCCTGCGCCAGCAACTGCCCCATCGAGGCCATCGAGGAGCAGTAATCCTTCTTCGGCTGCGGGAGGTGCCACTCCCGCGGCTCACAACGGCGGTATGCCTGCCCTTTCGGGCTTGTCATGCCGCCGTATTTATTTTATAATGAGCGTATGGACTGGAATCTTTTTACCGGCGAGAGGGCCGGAACGGACGCGCTGCTGCTCGCAGACTTTGCCAAAGACGCCCGCGGGACATACGGCGCAGACCTCGGCTGCGGCAGCGGGATACTCCTGTTGCTGCTCCTGCTGGGCGGTGAAAACCGCCGTATGATCGGCGTGGAAATCCGGGAGAGTGCCGCGGCGAGCGCGCGGGAAAATCTACGCGCTTTCACGCTCGAAGATCGCGGCAAGATCGTCCGCGCCGATTACCGGAGCGCGCCGTTTGCCGATGGGAGCCTCGATTTTATCGTATCGAATCCGCCGTACTTTTCGGCGGGACGCGGCGCCGTATCGCCCAACGCGGAGCGCGCAGCGCAGCGCACCGAGAGTGCGACCGTTTCAGAGCTCTGCTCTGCCGCCGCGCGGTATCTCAAACCCGGCGGACAGTTCTTCCTCGTCCACCGCGTGCAGCGGGAGGGCGAGATCCTCGCGGCGCTGCGCCGGGCCCGTTTCACGCCGGTGCGCCGCCGGGACGTTTTCTCCGCGCCGGAAAAGCGCGCGCCCATCTTCCTTATCGAAGCCGTGAAGGGCGCGGACGAGGCCGATGTCCGCCGCGAAAGTGTCCTGCTGCGCGGCGCGGACGGCCGCGAAACCGAAGAATACCGGAAAATCTGCCACTGGGAGGCATAATCTTTATGGCCGGAACCTTATATCTGGTGGGAACGCCCATCGGCAATCTGAACGATCTCTCCCCCCGCGCGATCGAAACGCTGAAAAATGTGGACTTCATTGCCGCGGAGGATACGCGCGTCACGTTGAAGCTTCTCAATCACTTCGGCATCCGCCGCCCGCTCATCAGCTATTATGAGCACAACAAGGTGGAAAGCGCCGCCGTCATCATCCCCCGGCTGCTCGGCGGAGAGAGCTGCGCGCTCGTCTCGGACGCCGGCATGCCCGCGATCTCCGACCCCGGCGAGGAGCTGGTGCGGCTGTGCGGCGAGCACGGCATCACGGTTTCGGCAGCGCCGGGGCCGAGCGCGGTCATCACGGCGCTCGCCATGTCCGGTCTGCCGACGCAGCGCTTCACGTTTGAGGGCTTTCTCTCCACATCGAACAAGTCCCGGAAGGAGCATCTCGAAACGCTGCGGCACGAGCACCGGACGATCGTCCTTTACGAAGCGCCGCACAAACTCGTGGAAACGCTGGGCGATCTTTATGACGTGCTCGGCGACCGGGACATCGCGCTCGGGCGCGAGCTCACGAAGCTGCACGAGGAGATCGTCCGCACGACGATCGGCGCGGCGCTCGAAAAATACCGCGCCGAGAGGCCGCGCGGGGAGTTTGTTCTCGTCGTCCGCGGCGTGCCGGTCGAAAAAGGGCCGCGCCTCCCGCTCGAGGACGCGCTCGCGCTCGTGGAGGAGTATCGCGCCGGGGGCATGAAGCTCAAGGACGCGGCCAAGCGCGCCGCCGCCGAGACGGGGCAGAGCCGCAACGATCTTTACCACGCCGCGCTCGTGCGCGAAAAGGAAACCGGCGGGGAAGAATAATTTTTCGCTTTCCTCCGCCAAAGAAATGTGCTATAATGCTGTCACAGAAATCCACCACCTACCGGTTATAAGGAGGCTGTTTTTATGGAAAAGAAACGCATCATCACCATCGGACGCGAATTTGGCAGCGGCGGACGCACCATCGGCAAGGAAGTCGCCGAGCGGCTCGGCATCCCCTGCTATGACCACGAGCTGATCGACCGGCTGGCCGAAGAGAGCGGGCTTTCCAAGGAATACATCACCAATGAGAGCGAATACGCCTCCCACAGCAGCTGGACGGCGGTGGCGTTCTCCTCGGTGCGCTCGTTCGGCGTGCCGTCCAACCAGGATTATCTCTGGGCGATCCAGCGCCGCATCATTCTCGAGCTCGGCCAGAAGGAAAACTGCGTCATCGTGGGCCGCTGCGCCGACGCTATTCTCGAAGATACAGCCGATCTTCTCAAGGTGTTCATCCACTCCGACTTTGAAAAGCGTGCCAAGCGCATCGTGGAAAAGTACGGTGAGACCGAGGAGCCGACCGAGAAGCGCCTGCGCGACAAGGACAAGCGCCGCGCGCTCTATTATCAGTTCTACACCGATCTCGAATGGGGCAACATGAACCACTACCACGTCATTCTCGATTCCGGCTCGCTCGGCATCGAAAAGTGCGTGGATGTGATCGCCTCGCTCTACTGAAAAAGCTTGCGGCGCCGGTTTCCGGCGCCGCTTTTTGAAAGGATACCCATGGAAATCCGTATCATAGACAAACTGCACGAGGCAGACATCCGTTTGCCGAACGAACCGTTCCCCCTTTTCGCGCGCATCGTTCCCACATATGACGGCGCGGTCTGGCGCTGGCGGCGGGAAGATTTTCCGCCGGAGCAGGTTTCGGAGATGTGCTTCCCGGATGAGGCATACGACTTTGACGCAATGGCGGACAGCGTTTTTCTCGGCGCGTACGAGGACGACCGCTGCATCGGTCTCGCCGTATTGCAGCCGTACTACTTCGGATACATGTATCTCATGGATTTAAAGGTCTCGAAAACCTGCCGCGGAAAGGGCGTCGGAAACGCGCTCATCGAAAAGGCCGGGGAGATTGCCGCAGCGCAGGACTACCGCGGCATTTACACGGTCGGGCAGGACAGCAATGCCGCCGCATGCCTTTTCTATCTGCGCAACGGTTTCGTCATCGGCGGGCTGGATACAAACATCTACAAAGGCACGAAGCAGGAGGGAAAGGCCGATATACTCTTCTACCGCGATACCCCGCCGGGCTGAACAAACGCATACATGCTTCAATAGCCGTCCCATACTGGGCGGCTATTTTTTGCGCAAAAACTGGTATTTGCGCAAATTTGCGCATTGTATATGGTTTTACCGTAATTCGGAGAGTTCGACATTTTTCGCCATGGTTTTCGCGCAGGGGGTCCGTTATGATGCGATTTGGTGGATTTTCGCTATCCGCCGAAAGGGGCAATTCCTATGACCGTCTATATCGGGCTCATCGCCGTCGGCGCGGCGATGACGGCCGGAACCTTTCTCCGCCGCGCGCTGCTGAAAAGCTGGTACGATATCTTTCTGGCGCTGCCGCTCTGGCTCGGATGGTTTCTCGCGGCGACGGCGCTCTATTTTCTGCTGCTGTATCTGCTCTCCCTGACCGTGGACAAATCGAAGCCGGTGGAAAAGAAAGATCCCGCTTCCCGCTGGCTTTTAAATCAGACGGTGTGGCTCATTCTCCGTCTGGGGCGTGTCAAAATCCAGTGCTCCGGTCTCGAAAAGCTGGAAGGGCTGCCTCCGTTTCTGCTGGTGGCCAACCACCGCTCGAACTTCGACCCGTTCATCGCCATCGCTGTCTGTCCGCGCTCCGAGCTTGCCTATATAGCCAAGCCGGAAATTTTCGATATCCCCATCACGGGGAGCTTCGTGCACAAGTGTTTTTTTCTGTCCATCGACCGGGAGGACAACCGCAAAGCGCTGGAAACGGTCCGGCAGGCCGCCGAGCTTCTGCGGCAGGGCACCGTATCCATCGGCATTTACCCGGAAGGGACGCGCAGCAAAACGGGAGAGCTTCTCCCCTTCCGCTGCGGCGCTTTTCAGATCGCAAAGCGCGCAGGTGCGCCCATCGTGATCGCCAAAACGACCGGCACCGAGCAGATCGCGCACCGCTTTGCAAGAAGGCGCACGCTCGTCCGGTTCGAGGTGCTGGACGTGCTGGACAGCGATACCGTTGCCAGGCTTCACACGCGCGAGATCGGCGAGATCGCCCGCGCACGGATGCTGCAGGATACGCCGGAACCATCTTCCAGGAAAGAGGATATCAACGTATGACATACCATGTTCTATTCAACCCCCACGCGGGAAACGGGCGCGGCAAGGAGGCAGCGCAAAAGCTCAACGCGCTGCTGCCGGACGGCGATCTGCATTTTTACGACATTACGGAGATCGGAGACTACGGCGCGTTTTTCGCCGCTCTCCCCGCCGATGACCGCGTTGTGATCGCGGGCGGCGACGGAACGCTCAACCGCTTCATCAACGACACCGCGTCGCTTCGCCCCGGCCAAAGCATCTATTACTTTGCCACCGGCAGCGGCAACGACTTTTTCACCGACATCGGCGGAAAGGCGGGGGACGCGCCCCGGTGCATTGACCGGTATCTGACGGAGCTGCCGTCGGTGTACGTGAACGGCGAGCGCCGGTTTTTTCTCAACGGCATCGGTTACGGCATCGACGGGTACTGCTGTCTGGAGGGCGACCGCCAGCGGGAAACGACAACGAAGCCGGTAAATTATACCTCCATCGCCGTAAAGGGACTTCTGTTCCACTATAAGCCGACCTCCGCCGTCGTCACGGTGGACGGCGTGAAGCACACCTACGAGCACGTCTGGCTCGCCCCGACGATGAACGGGCGGTATTACGGCGGCGGCATGATCCCGACGCCGCAGCAAAACCGTCTCGCACAGCCGCGGCAGCTTTCGGTCATGGTATTCCGCAGTCCCTCCAAGCTGAAGGCGCTCGCCGTGTTCCCGTCCATCTTCAAGGGGGAGCATGTCCGGCATACCGACGTTGTGGAGGTGCTGACCGGCCGGGAGATCACCGTGGAGTTTGACCGCCCCACCCCGCTGCAGATCGACGGGGAGACCGTCCCCGATGTGACGGCCTACCGTGCCGCGGCCTTCGCAGAAGCGCCGGTCACAGCCGCAAATGCATAACATAATAAAAAAGGGCTGCCGCATATGCTTTGTATGCGGCAGCTCGTTTTTATTTCGTTTCCTCCCGCAGCTGCTGCAGACAGCTCCGGCAGATCTGCTTTCCCCGGTAGGAGAGAAGTTCGCGCGTCGCGCCGCAGAACAGGCACGCGGCGTCATACTTTCGGAGGACGATGGCGTCGCCCTCGATGAATATTTCCACCGGATCGCGCACCTCCAGATTCAGTGTCCGGCGCAGCTCGACCGGCAGTACCACTCGCCCCAGATCGTCGATCCGACGGACGATCCCCGTTGATTTCATAGATCCGTACACCCCTTACATTAATACTCTTTTCGACAAAATTTTATACTGACCGCCGCAAAAAAGCAAGATGCAACCGCGCTGATTTTCATTGGTATTTTTTCCCATAAGGGGTCTTATTCATGGCTATGTCATATGTCTGGGTTATTTTTCTTTTTGTGTCGGTCGTTTTCGGCGCGCTCACCGGCTCGGCGGGCGCGGTCGGCGCGGCGGCGGTGCAGGGCGCGCAGAGCGCCGTGGAGCTCACACTCTCGCTCGCCGGGCCGATGATCTTCTACAGCGCCCTCCTCGAAGTTATGGAGCGCTCGGGGCTGACCGGAAAGCTTTCCCGCGCGCTGCGCCCGGTGCTTGGGCAACTGTTCCCATCGTCCCGGAACGACCCGGAGCTGGCCGGAGAGCTTTCCTGCAACATGAGCGCAAATCTGCTCGGGCTCGGCAACGCCGCCACGCCCGCCGGGATCCGCGCAGCGCAGCGGCTGCACGATCGCTCCGGCGGAGAGACGGCATCCAACGAGCTGTGCCGTCTCGTTGTGCTCAACACCGCGTCCATCCAGCTTCTCCCGACGACCGCCGCGGCGCTGCGCTCGGCCTGCGGCGCGGAAAATGCGTTCGACATTCTGCCCGCGGTGTGGATATCATCCGCGGCGGGCGTAGCCGCAGGACTGCTCGCCGAGCGGCTTCTCCGGAGAGCGCCGTGAAAACAGTCTTCCAGCTTCTCCCCGCGCTGCTCGCCGTGGGCATCGGCGGGTACGCGCTCTTTCGCGGAACGGACGTTTTCTCCGCGCTCACCGACGGCGCTCTCAAGGGGCTGCGGACGGTGGGGCGCATTGCGCCGGTGCTCGTATGCCTGCTCCCGGCGGTCGGCGCGCTGCGCGCCTCGGGCGCGATCGACACATTCACGGCGCTGCTGCGGCCCGCGCTCTCCTTTCTCGGCATCCCGCCGGAGACCGTGCCGCTCATGCTGCTGCGCCCGATGAGCGGCAGCGGAGCGCTTGCCGTGGCCGGAGACATTTTTGCCGCGTGCGGCGCGGACTCCCCCGCCGGGCGTACGGCGGCAGTCATGCTCGGCTCGACGGAGACAACGTTCTATGTGCTCTCCGTCTACTTCGGCGCGGCGGGCGTGCGTAAAACGCGCCACGCCGTCCCCGCGGCGCTCTGCGCCGATCTCGCGGGCTTCCTCGCCGCGGCGTTCTGCGTCAATGTGCTGCACCTATAAAAATAAAAGGCCCCCTTGTGTAAAGGGGGCTGGCTCGCCGAAGGCGAGACTGGAGGATTGTAGTCTTCGGAAAACGACAATCCCTCCGTCAAAACCTTCGGTTTTGCCACCTCCCTTTGCACAAGGGAGGCTTTATAAGGAAAATTAATTGGGATAAGTAATATCGCTGATATGGCTCGGCCGCGGCTCCTGCACGCGGATGAAAAACCGGTTGCGGCCGACGACCGTGTCGTCCATATCCACACTGTAGTCGATCTCGATCTCGCCGCCGTGCGCGCCGAGACGGTTGACGATGCGCCGGGTGTTCAGCCCCATCGTCGCCGAGCCGAACGGCGTTTCGTAAAGGAAGTAGCGTTTGCGTCCCTCTTCAAACTCCATGCGGGTGTTGAGCGTCCCCTCGCGCGAGAGCACGACGCCGCGCGGCTGCACGCAAAGCGACGTTTTCGTTCCCTCCATGCCGGTGAGCTCGCTCTCCTGCCAGGTGAGCAGCGTTTCCTTCTCGTCCTGGCCGTACTGTCCGGCCGTGACAAGCTCCATGGCGTCAGGGCCGTTCACGCCCTGCTGTACGCCGGTGACCGATATGATAACGTCTTTCATTCGCATGACATCCACTCCCGACACACCGGTCTCCCCGGCATTTGGTTTATAGATTATATGCGAAAACGTCTCCGATGACAAGCGAAAAATTGTATAGCAATTTCCCGGATTAGTTGTTATAATATAGCGTCAATGTGCGTTCACAGAGAGGAGTGGATCGTAATGCAGCTTGAACTGACGGAAAAGGAATTCCGGCGGCTTCTGGACATGGTGTACATCGGGAACTGGATCCTCAATTCCTGCCGGGATGACGACCGGTTTGAGGACTATGACAATCTCGAGGAAAAGCTCTTTTCGCTCTGCCCGGAGCACGGGATGCGCGCGCTCGTTCAGCGCTGGCGCGGCCACTCGTATCCCTCCCGCGCATACGAGGAAGGCGGCATCCACGAGGCGATCGCCGACTATGAGGACGCCGTTTTCTATGACATTCTGGCCGAGGAGCTCGCGCGGCGCGACATGAGCGCCGAGCAGATCAGCCAGGACGACGCGGAAGAACTGAACGCACGCATGGAAGAGTACTTTGCCGAGTTTGAGAAGCACGGCATAGAGAATGTGAAGGTTGAAGCATGAAAACAGATATCCTTATCATCGGCGCCGGTCCTGCCGGCATATTCACCGCCCTCGAGCTCATCCGCAAGGGCTACAAGGGCCATATCACGCTCGTGGAAAAAGGCCAGAGCGTTGAGAAGCGTCACTGCCCCAAGGCCGAGACCGGCCGGTGCATGAACTGCAAGCCCTACTGCCACATCACGACCGGCTTTTCCGGCGCGGGCGCTTTCTCCGACGGCAAGCTCTCCCTCTCCCATGAGGTCGGCGGCGATCTGCCGACGCTCGTCGGCGAGAAGCTCGCGCAGGAGACCATCGACTACGCCGACTCCATCTATCTTGAGTTCGGCGCGGACACTCACATTGAGGGCATCAGCGATCCCGACAAGGTGAAGGACATCCGCCGCCGCGCTATTCAGGCCGGGCTCAAGCTTGTGGACTGCCCGATCCGTCACATGGGCACTGAGAAAGCGCAGGGCATCTATCTCGCCATCGAGCGCTATCTTGCCGAAAACGGCGTGGAGCTGATCTTCGGCTGGGAATGCCTCGATCTCCGGCTGAAGGATGAGACCTGTCTCGGCGGCGTCATCTCCAACGGCAAGGAGGAGCGCGAGATCGAAGCCGGGCGCACGATCGTCGCCACCGGCCGCCGCGGTGCGGACTGGCTCGAAACGCTCTGCGCCGAGCACGGCATCGCCCACCAGCCCGGCACCGTGGATATCGGCGTGCGCGTTGAGGTGCGCAACGAGATCATGGAGACCGTTAACGAGGTGCTCTATGAGTCCAAACTCATCGGCTACCCCGCGCCGTTCAAAAACAAGGTCCGCACGTTCTGCCAGAACCCCGGCGGCTTTGTCTCGCAGGAGAATTACGACAACGGTCTCGCCGTTGTGAACGGCCACTCGTTCAAGGAAGTGAAGAGCCCGAACACGAACCTCTCCATTCTCTGCTCGCACAACTTCTCCGTGCCGTTCAACCAGCCCATCAGCTATGCGCAGAAGGTCGGCGAGCTCACGAACATGCTCGCAAACGGCCACATCCTTGTGCAGCGCTACGGCGACATTCTCGACGGCAAGCGCACCTGGGAAAAGGAGCTTGCGCAGTCGAACGTCCGCCCGACGCTGCCCGACGCCGTCGCCGGCGACATTACCGCCGCGATGCCCTACCGCAGCATGACGAATATCATCAACTTCATCAAGGCCGTCGATCAGGTCGTGCCGGGCTTTGCCTCGTACGAGACGCTGCTCTACTCCCCCGAGCTGAAGTTCTATTCCAACCGCGTGAAGATGGATGCCGATCTCAACACGAACATCCGTCATCTCCACTGCCTCGGCGACTCATCCGGCTGGACGCGCGGGCTGATGATGGCCTCCGTCATGGGCGTGCTCATGGGCCGCGAGATCATCCGGCAGGAAAACATTTGATTTTATAACAATATAACGCATACGGACGCCTCCCGCGGGAATACTCCCACGGGAGGCGATTTTTTATGAATATGACGAACGAAGAATACAATGAATATATAAAAAAGAAGCAGCCGCGCTCGCCGCTCGGCATGGACATGCTGCGCGCGTTTCTCGTCGGCGGGCTCATCTGCGCCGGGGGCGAGGGTCTGCGCTCACTCTACACTTCACTCGGGCTGGACACGGAGAGCACCGGGACGGCGGTTTCGGTCTCGCTCGTATTTCTCGGCGCGCTCCTCACAGGTCTGGGACTGTACGACGATATCGCACGCTTCGCCGGAGCCGGCACGCTTGTTCCGATCACGGGCTTTGCCAACTCCGTCGTCGCGCCCGCGCTGGAATTCAAGCGTGAAGGGCTTATCCCCGGCACGTGCGCAAAGATGTTCACGATTGCCGGTCCCGTGATCGTTTACGGTACCGGCGCAAGCGTTGTTTACGGGCTGCTGCTCTGCCTTTTCTCCTGAGGGCAGCAATTCCGGGAAAATCGCAAAAAGAAAGAGTTTTTTGCATTTTAGGGTTGACATTCTCCCGGCTATTTGCTATTATAACTCTCGTCGGTTGAAAAACCGCGTTCCTGTGGGGGTATAGCTCAGCTGGGAGAGCGCTTGAATGG
>CAVEPP010000033.1:0-1923 GCA_963617605.1 Alloprevotella sp.
ACGCACCGCATAGCCCCGCAAAACCGCGAAGCCTTTTTCGCTTTATACGCTCAAGTCCTTCTTGCCGCTGAGCTTGAAGAACACAAGAAGCGACACGATCGAGGTGAGCGTCAGAATTGTGGAGTAGGCCGCGGCGTTTCCAAAGTTGCTGCGGATGACCTCGGAATAGATCGCCACGGTGAGCGTCATAGTCTTGCTGGTGTACAGAATGACCGAGGAGCTCAGCTCGCTGATGAGCGTGATCCAGCTCATGATTGCGCCGGAGAGCACGCCGGGGAGCATCATGGGGATCGTGACGCGCAGGAACGTTTTGAGCTGCGACGCGCCGAGGCTGATGGACGCCTCCTCCACACTGGGGCTGATCTGCCCGATGATGGCGGTGCTCGATCGGATCGTATAGGGCATGCGCCGGATCGAGAGCGAGATAACGATGATGAGCACCGTGCCGCCGAGCATGAACGGAGGCCCGTTGAAAGCATACAGGAACGATATGCCAAGCACCGAGCCGGGGATGATGTACGGGAACATGGTGAGCACATCGAGCGCCGAGGTGAGCGCATTGCGCTTGCGGACGCTGAGATACGAGATCAGTATGCCGCACACCACGACGATCACGATCGCGATCAGGCCGAAGAGATAGCTGTTGGTGATCGCGCTGGTGTTGCTCTTGGCAAAGATGCTGCGGTAGTTATCGAGCGTGAACTCGCCGGTGAAGAGCGAGCCGTTGATGGTGCCGATGAACGATGTGACGAGCACCGTGATCTGCGGCAGCGCCGCGACGAGCGCCACAAGATACACTACGATGTGGGAAACGACGCCGCGCCAGCCCTTCGGGTCTTCGGCTTCCATAGGCTTGAGCGCCGACATGGAATAGGTGAACCGGCGGCCGAGCGCCTTTTGCAGGAAGAAGAACATCAGCGCAATAACGATGACGATCAGGCACATCGTGGCGGCAAAGCCGTCGTTCGTGCCGACCTCGCCCATAAACTGCGTATATAGCATAACTGGGAAGGTCTTATACCCCTCGCCGATGATCATGGGTGTGCCGAAGTCGGCAAATACGCGCATGAACACAAGCAGCGCGCCCGCGAGCAGCGACGGCATCACCAGCGGGAAGATGATCTTCGTTACGCGCTGGAAGGCGTTGCAGCCAAGGCTCTCCGCCGCTTCGTTCAGAGAGTTGTCCAGATTCTTCATCGCGCCGGAAACATACATGTAGATCAGCGGGAAGGACTGGAGCGAAAAGACGAGAACAATACCGGCAAAACCGTAAATACCCGGCAGCTTCACACCGAAGAGGGCGTTTATGATGCGGGTGATAAATCCGTTCCGGCCCAGGAGCTGAATCCACGAATACGCGCCGATGAACGGAGGCGAGAGATACGAGATCACAATGAGGATGTTGATGAGACCCGCGCCGCGGATCTTCACACTGCGCAGCAGGTACGCCATCGGCACGCCGATGAGCGACGCCACCGCCGTGGAGACGATCGTGACCTTGAAGCTGTTGACGAGCGCGCCCCAGTAATACTTTTTCGTGAAGAACTTCACAAAGTAGCTCAGATCGATCTTCCCGCCGGTAAAAAGGCTCTTGATGAGCAGCATGCCGATGGGATAGATGACGAACAGCAAAAAGAGCGCCAGCAGAAGGAGCGTCAGCGCCGTCCAGCCGTTGAAGCGCTTTTCTCCGGCGTATCTCATAGAAGCTCCTCCCGGATGACCAGAGAGCGCTTTCCGTCGGCAGTGAATACGTTGATACGGCGCGGCTTTACGCGAAGACGCACTTCCGCGCCGTCGGGGATGACCGCCCATTCCTCGTCGCTGTCGCGGACGGCTTCGACCTCCTGCCCGGAGGGAAGCGTCAGAAAATAGTGCGTGGTGGTGCCGAGAAAGACGCTGCTGCGCACCGTGGCGGGGATGCCC
>CAVEPP010000033.1:1999-11142 GCA_963617605.1 Alloprevotella sp.
GAAACACGCTGCTGCGCACCGCGGCGGGAATGCCCTCGCCCTCGCCGGTGGAGAGCAGAAATTCCTCCGGCCGGACAGCCGCGAGCACTTCCATGCCGTCGGATGCCTCGCCGCAGAGATTCGTCATCGCCGCGCGGTAATCGCTCCCGGCAAAACAGAGCTCCGCGCCGTTTTCGGTGCGGGAGACTGTAGCGTTCAGGAAGTTGGAAAGGCCGATGAAATTGGAAACAAAGCGGTTGGCCGGGCGCTGGTAGACGCGCTGCGGCGTGTCGATCTGCTGGATGACGCCGCCGTCCATGACGGCGATCCGGTCGGAGACCGCGAGAGCCTCCTCCTGATCGTGGGTGACATACACGGTCGTGATGCCGAACTGCTGCTGGATGCGCTTGATGGCGTTGCGCATCTCCACGCGCAGCTTTGCGTCCAGGTTGGACAGCGGCTCGTCCATCAGCAGCACCTCCGGCTCGATGACGATGGCGCGGGCGAGCGCCACGCGCTGCTGCTGGCCGCCGGAGAGGTTTGCCGGCATGCGGTCCTTGAGATGGTCGATCTTGACGACCTTGAGGATGCTGTTGACCTTGCGCTCTATTTCATCCTTCGGCAGCTTGCGGTTGCGCAGACCGAAGGCCACGTTGTCAAATACATTCATGTGCGGGAATACCGCATAGTTCTGGAACACCATGCCGATGTTCCGCTTGTTGGTGGGGATATCGTTGATGACGCGGTCGTTGATCTTGAACGTGCCGCCTTCGATGGAGTTGAATCCGATGATCATGCGGAGAAGCGTCGTTTTGCCGCAGCCGGAGGGCCCCAGCAGCGTGAAAAATTCGCCCGGCCGGACTTCCAGAGACAGGCCGTTGATGATCGTGTCGTTGCCGTAGCGCTTGACGGCATTTTCAATGGTAATGGTGGCTCCCATCGTTTCAGTTCCCTTTCTCTGCGAGATTCTTTGTAGAATGTGCGGGTCTGCGGCGCACGGCCGCAGACCCGCACGGGATGCTTTCCTTGCGAATTAAGCCACGTTTTCGAGGCACTCGCTGTACTTTTCGGTGATGGCGGACTTGTTGGCGGCGACCCACACACCGTCATAGGACTCGAGACGGGTAATCTCGCTCCACGGCGTCAGGCTGTCGTTGAGCTGGACGTTCTGGCGGAGCGGACGAACCGTGAGGTTCTGGCCGACGTAGTTCTGGCAGGTCTCGCTGAGCATGTAGTCCACGAACTTCTTGGCGTTCTCCATGTGCGGAGCGCCCTTGATGATGGACACGCACTGACCGGACATCAGAGCGCCCTCTTCCGGGAACACGACCTTAACGGCGACGCCGTCACGGACGTAAGCGGCAGCGGGGTCTTCCCAGGTCAGGCCGACGATGTACTCGCCCTCAGCAACGCCCTTATAGACCTGCGAGGAGCTGGTGAGGGCAACGCCGTCGAGATTTTCCACAAGGCCGGCAGCCCATTCCCAAGCGGCGTCGGACATCGGGTCGCCGTTGCCCATGTCATAGAGACCGGCGATCAGGCACTGGAACGCGGAGCTGGAGTTCACGGGGTCGCCGCCGGCGATCTTGCCCTTGAGAGCGGGGTTGAGGAGGTCGGCGAAGCCGTTGATCTCGATATCACCGGCGAGGTCGGTATTCACGATGAACACGGTGGGGTCGCAGAAGGCAGGGGAGGAATAACCGGTGGTGTTCTTGTAGCCTTCCATCATGTTGGCGTCTTCGGGGGAGACGTACTCTTCAAAGCAGTCGGTGTAATCCTTGAGCATGGCTTCGTCCGCCGCCCAGCAGATATCGCCCTGGGGATTGGCGGTCTCGGAGCGCACGCGCTTGAGGACCTCGCCGGTGCCGCCGGTGACGACCTCGACGTGGATGCCGGTGTCCGCCTCGAAGTTTTCGATGACGGCGTTGTTCAGGCTCTCGCTTCTGGCGGTATAGACGATCAGGGTCTGCTCGCCTTCGGCAGGGGCTGCGGTGTTGCCGCCCTCGGCGGGAGTGCTCGTCTGGCCGCACGCCGCAAGCGCGAGCACCAGCGTCAGCGCCAGCACCAGAGCCATGAGCTTCTTCATTTTCATCTTCATTTCCTCCTTTTGTTTTGAGCCGTTACGACTCATTGCATTTTTATTGTACTATACAAAAAGAGGAAGTAAATCCCACAAAACGCAACCCTTTCAGGGAATTTTTCAAACTAAATGCCGGTTTTATATAAAGGAAAACGTTTCAATTTGTTTGTTTTGCACAACACGCAAAAACCCCGGTGCAGGCAGCCAATGCCCGCACCGGGGAATCTCAAAATCTTTATTGTCCGTCGAAATGAACCGTTATCTTCGTTCCGGTATCCGGCTCGCTCCAGAGTTCGAGGCGCGCCTTGTGCATTGCCGCAGCATGCTTTACGATGGAAAGGCCGAGACCTGTGCCGCCGAGCTGCCGGGAATGGCTCTTGTCCACGCGGTAAAACCGCTCGAACACCCGGTTCTGGTGCTCGTACGGAATGCCGATGCCGGTATCCGCCACGGACAAAACCGTTTCGCCGCCGCGCTTTTCCGCCGTGATGGTCACGCTGCCGCCGGGACGGTTATACTTCACGGCGTTGTCGCAGAGATTATAGACAAGCTCCTGCAGCGCCGTGCGCACGCCCTGTACGGCGGCATCCCCGCCGCAGAGCGTGAGCGTTACCTCCCGCCGCTCCGCCGCCGGGCGGAGCGAGGCGAGCGTTTCCTCCGCGAGGGCATAAAGATCGACGCTTTCCGTCTCCGGCGGGGCGGTGTTCTCCTCCAGCCGGGAAAGCTCGATGATGTCGTCCACGAGCGCCATGAGCCGCTGGGATTCCTTGTAGATATCCCCGGCGAACTCGCTCACCCGCTCCGGCGGCACCATGCCGTTTGCCAGAAGCTCGGCAAAGCCGGAGATGGAGGTCAGCGGCGTTTTGAGCTCGTGCGACACATTTGCGGAAAACTCGCGCCGGAGCGCCTCGCGCTGTTCCCGCTCGGTCGTATCGAGCGCGATGACAACCGCGCCGGTGATCTGGTTTTCGGAGAATACAGGCGTGGCGATCACGTAGTAATACCGCTCGTGCATTTCGAGCGTCAGCTCCGTGCGCCGTCCGGCGAGAGCGCGCTCGGCCGCGCGGACGATCTCCTCCGGGCAGCCGCCGCGGTTGAGGTTGTCCGCCTCGCCATCCGGCGGCGCGGGCAGAAGATAGCTCGCCGACACATTGCGGGAGAGAACGTTCAGCCGCTTATCGAGCAGGAGGAAGCTCTCCCCCATATTCTCGGTGATCGCGGCAAAGTCGCGCCGCGTCTGTCCGAGCGCCTCCTCCTGCCGGCGGATGAGACGGTTCTGCGCGCGGATGCGCGCAAGCAGCGGCACAAGCTCCTCATACGGCGCTTCCGTGCCAGGGCTTTCCGGGTCGATCTTACGGATGGGGTCAACGATGCCGCGCGCCACGGCCCAGCCGCCCGCCGCGGCGAGACAGAGCGCGATCGGCAGCACCCACAAAAGGCGCGAAAGCGCCTGTGCTCTCGCCTCCGGTCCGGCAAGCTGCGGCTGAACAATGGCATACGTCACGGCGGAGCCGAGCAAAATCACGGTGAAGAGCAAAAGCCCTACGCGCAGAAAGAGTTTTCCCTTCACGTTCCGCTCCCCTTCTCCGGCGCGAACCGGTAGCCGACGCCGCGCACTGTTTCGATGTATGCCCCCGCCGCGCCGAGCTTGGCGCGCAGCGTGCGCACGTGCACGTCCACGGTGCGGTTTTCCCCGTCAAAGCCGCTGCCCCACACGCTGTCCATGATCCGGTCGCGCGTGAGCGCCGCGCCGGAATTCTCCAGCAGCAGGCACAGAAGTGAAAATTCCTTGTTCGTGAGCGGCACGTCCTGCCCGGAGACGCGCACGATATGCTTGTCCCGGCAGACGTACAGCTCGCCGACGGTATGGTCGCCCGCCGCCGGCGTTCCGGTGCGGCGCAGCAGCGCCCGCACGCGCGCGAGCAGCTCCATCATTCCGAAGGGCTTCGATATATAGTCGTCCGCCCCGGCGTCCAGCCCGACCACGCGGTCATATTCGGCGTTTTTCGCCGTGAGCATCACAACCGGCAGCTCCCGCCAGAGCGCCGAAGCGCGCAGCTTTCCGAGTACCGATAGGCCGTCCTCCTCCGGCAGCATGATGTCGAGCAGCACCAGCTCCGGTGTCTGGCGCTTCATCGCCGCCCAGAACGCCGAAGGACATTCGAACCCTACGGCTTCATATCCGGCGTGCTGGAGCGTATATGTTACGAGCTTTCGGATGCTCTCGTCGTCTTCCAGAAGGTAGATCATCTCTTCCTCCTCCGTTTTCTGCATACAATATCAATTTTCTATAGCATATCACGCGCAGCTCCGCTTGTAAAATGGATTTAACGTGGATTTAACCTTGCCTTGCTTTTGGATTTAACCTGCATGCGGTACACTGGTAACGGATAACAAAATACGGGCAAAGGAATCGATGGCTGTGGGTATTTCCAACATTTTAATGCTGCTCGGCGGCGTAGCGCTTTTTCTCTTCGGCATGGGTCTCATGGGCGACAGTTTAAAGCTCGTCGCCGGTCAGCGGCTCGAGCTCATTCTCTACCGGCTCTCCAACACACCGCTCAAGGGCGTGCTGCTCGGCACTGCCGTCACCGCCGTGATCCAGTCCTCCTCGGCTACGTCCGCGATGGTCGTCGGCTTTGTGAACTCCGGCATGATGAAGCTTTCGCAGGCGATCGGCATCGTGCTCGGCGCAAACATCGGCACATCCGTGACGGGCTGGATCCTCTGCCTTTCGTATATCAGCAGCAGCGACGCGCTCTCCCTTCTGAGCTCCACGACGATCACCGCCATCGCCGCCATCGTTGGCATACTGCTGCGCATGCTCGGGAAATCGTCGCAGAAGCGGCACACCGGCGATATCCTGCTCGGCTTTGCCGTTTTGATGTACGGCATGAACGCAATGAGCGGCGCGGTGTCTCCGCTGCGGGAAAGCGAGGGCTTTCTCCGGTTGATGACGATGTTTGAAAACCCGATCCTCGCCATTCTCATCGGCACGCTCATCACCGCCGTTTTGCAGTCCAACTCCGCCTCCGTCGGCATTCTGCAGGCGCTCTCCGTGACCGGAACGATATCGTTTGCCACGGCCTTCCCGATGATCATGGGCATGGGCATCGGCGCGGCGGTGCCGGTTCTCGTCTCCGCCATCGGCGCGAACCGCGACGGACGGCGCACCGCGCTCATCTATCTTTTCACCGGCATTTTCGGCACCGTCATCTTCTCCGTGCTCTTCTACGGCATCAACGCCTTTTACCCCTTCCCGTTCATGGAGACCGCGCTCGGCCCGGTCGGCATTGCGATGGTAAACTCCCTTTTCCGTATCGGCTCGATTCTGATTCTCTTCCCGTTCCTGCGCCAGCTCGAGGCGCTCACCGGAAAACTCATCCCCGAAAAGGCCTCGGAAAAATACAACGAGCTCACCGCGGGCATCGAACGGCTGGAAGAGCGCTTTCTCGTCCACCCGGCGCTTGCCATTGAGCAGTGCCGCCTGACGATCAACGCCATGGCGATGCGCTCCCAGGATAACCTTGTCGCCGCGCTCGAGCTGATGAAGAATTTCTCCCAGAAGGGCTTTCAGCAGGTCTCGGACATTGAGGACGCGGTGGATCAGTACGAGGACCACCTCGGTACCTATCTCGTCAAATTCACCGGCCGCGAGCTTTCCACCGCGCAGAACGAGGAGGTCTCCAAATTTCTGCACACCATCGGCGATTTTGAGCGCATCAGTGACCACGCAATGAATCTCGCCGAGGTCGCGCGCGAAATTTACGAAAAGGACATCCGCTTTACCGACGCCGCCCAGCGCGAGCTGGACGTGCTCCGCACCGCCGTGAGCGAGATCGTCTCGCTCGCCGTCGGCGCGTTCGTCGGGAACGATCTGGAAATGGCGCTGCGCGTTGAGCCGCTGGAGGATACGATCGACGGATTGTGCGACGAGCTCAAGCTCCACCACATCATCCGTCTGCAGGACGGCTCCTGCACGCTCGCCGTGGGTTTTGTCTTTAACGACCTTCTCACAAACTACGAGCGCATCGCCGACCACTGCTCCAACATCGCCGTGGCGATGATCGAGCTGGAGTCCGACAGCTTTGACACCCATGAATATCTCAAGAGCCTCCGCGAGATGAAAACGCAGAAATACGTGCAGTATGCGGAAGAATACGGAAAAAAATTCGCACTCTGAAATCATATACGGGAGGCGTATTTATGGGACTTCTTCGGGATTTTTTGGACGCACATACCGACATAGACTGGAACGGCGACGGGAAGATCGACCGATGGGACGACGTTCTGGAGGTCACGATGCTGACGCAGATGATGGACGACGACGCGCGCGAGGAGCGCATCGGCAAGATCGTCGACGCCATCGTGCGCCGCGGCACCTGCCGGATCGGAAACGAGGATTTTGAAGAGCTGTGCCGGCAGGAGGACCTGCGCATGGACGACTTTGACCAGAGCGATATCGACGAGATCCAGCGGCGGCTGGATCGGTACTGAACCGCTGCCCGCAGAATAGAGATGCATACACGGCAAAAAGCTCACGGATCGGATCCGTGAGCTTTTTGTTTGGTTATTTGCTTCAAAGGCCCTCGTCTTCCACGAACTGATAGAAGGCGATTTCCTCGGTGAGATCCTCATCGCGGATCGTGCCGACGGGCGCGGTGTAGATGATGTGCTCCTCCTCACCGTCAAGCCCGAAAAGATCACAGCATTTCTCGTGCTGGAAAGCGCCGAGACCACACGTCCCGAGACCCAGCCCGGTGCAGGCCGTGTAGAGCGCCTGCCCCACATGGCCAGCGTCGATGAGAGCAATACGGTGGGCATAAATGCCGTAGCGCCACTCCGCGCGGTAAGGCACGACCGACCAATAGAACACCGCGTTGGCTTTGGCCGCCCATTTCTGGCCGCAAAGCGTCTGGGTTATAGTCTCCGGGATATTCTCGATCGGGTGCAGAAACTCAAGCGCGTGGAGCATCGGCAGATAGTGGTACGCGCCGGGCCGCAGACCCTCCACGTTCCGGACGATCAGATACGTTTCAAACTCGTGGCGCGCTCCGCCGCACGGCACGGTGCGGATCGTCGCATACGCCTTGCCGCGGATCTTTTTGATGCCCTGCGTTGCCCACAAAAGGAACGAGAGCTCGTCCAGCGTCACGGTTTCGTTCGTATAGATGCGGGCGCTCCGCCGGTCACGGATGAGACTTACAAGATCGTTTTTCAGCGCAAGGCCGGAAAAGTCTCTCGTGAGAGCGACGCGCTCGCTCTCCTCCGCCATAGGCGCTTTCACGAGCGGCGGCTGCGGCAGCTTCCGGTCCTGATCGGACTCGAACGCTTCCTCATAGGGATCCCGTTCCAGTGGGCTTTTGAGAAATTCCCGTCCCTTTTGGATGATCTCTTTCTGAATGGCTTCGTCAAGCATAGGTATTTTTCCTTTCCGAAGAGGAAGAGCGCCGATCAAACAGCGCGGGTGACGCCGCGCAGCCAGGCGCGCTCGTCCTCGGTGAGGTGCGGCGCGACGGTCTCGTACACGGCGGCGTGGTACTCGTTGAGCCAGCGGCGCTCGGTCGCGGAGAGAGCGTCCACATCGATCGCGTCGAGATCGATCGGCGCGCAGGTGAGATTCTGGAAGTACATGAACTGGCCGAACTCGTTCTTGATGCCCTTCCGGCAGAGCAGCTCGCTTTCGATGCGGATGCCGTAAGCGTCCTCAATATAGAGGCCCGGCTCGTCGGTCGTGATCATGCCCTCTTCGAGCACGCTGCCCTCGCTGCGCTCCGGCGACTGCCGCCAGCGGAAGCCGTTCGGCCCTTCGTGGACGTTCAGGATGTGGCCGACGCCGTGGCCGGTGCCGTGCTTATAGTCCAGATTGGCCTCCCACAGCGGCTCGCGGGCAAGAATGTCAAGATTCAGTCCCGTGCATCCGTGGAGGAAGCGGGCGTTCGCCAGATGCAGGTGCGAGCGGAGGACACGCGTAAAGTCGGCGCGCTCGGCGTCCGTCACGGGGCCGAGAGCGATGGTGCGGGTGATGTCGGTCGTGCCTTCGAGATAATGTCCGCCGGAGTCCACGAGCAGCAGGCCGTGCGCTTCGAGCGGGATGTCCGTCTCCGGCGTGGGGGCATAGTGGATGATGGCGGCGTGCGCACCGTAGGCGCAGATGGTGTCAAAGCTCAGATCCAGGAAGCCCTCCTGCTCGGCGCGGCGCGCGGCGAGATAGTCGGAGGCGGAAAGCTCGGTCATCGGCAGAGAGCCGATGTTTTTCTTAAGCCAGTAGATGAATTTCGTCACGGCGACGCCGTCCTTGATGTGGGCGTTGACCGTGTTCTTCTGCTCGGTCTCATTCTTGACGGACTTCATAAGCACGGAGGGGTTCGTCTCATCCACAATGCCGACGCCCTCGCCGAGTTCGGAGACAAGGCGGTAGTTGCATACGCCCTTGTCGAGCAGCACCGTCTCCCCGGCGGGGATGGCGGCGGCGTAGTCGTAGAAGCTCTCGTAGGGGCGCGTCTCGATGTGGTTTTCCGCAAGATAGGCGCGCAGCTCTTCCGTGAGAACGGCGTCCTGCACGAACCAGAGGCACTGCTCTTCCGTGAGCGCGAGATAGGAGAGCACAACGGGGACATAGTCGATATCGCCGCCGCGGACGTTCAGCAGCCACGCAATGTCGTAAAGCGATGTGAGCAGGTGGACGGTCGCGCCCTGCTTTTTCATCTCGGCGCGCACGTCCGCGAGCTTGTCTGCGGTAGAGCGGCCGGAGTATTCCGCCGTGAGGATGCGCACCGGCGCGTGCGGCAGCTCGGGACGGTCGTCCCAGATGATGCCGATGAGGTCTTCGCCGACGGCGAGCTTGGCGTGCTTCTCTTCGGCGAGCGCGAGGAACGCCGCGCCGAGGCGCGCGTTGATAACACGTCCGTCAAAGCCGAGCGTGCCGCCCTCGGGCAGCGCTGAGCGAAAGTATTCCATAATCGTCGGCACGCCCTCCTCGCCCATGCGGTAGAGCGTCACGCCGGTATTTTCGAGCTGGCGCTTCGCCTGCAGGAAGTAGCGTGCGTCCGTCCAGAGGCCGGCCTCGGTCGCCGTAATAATG
>CAVEPP010000034.1:0-11139 GCA_963617605.1 Alloprevotella sp.
GACAGCGCTTCAGTCTCTCGGCGGGATATGGGCCGCACTCTTTCTCATTTTCTCCTTCGCCTTTTCTCTCACGGCACACAACAATTATAAAACCATGCACCGGCTCTCCGCCGCGTCCACGGTGTTTGCGGCGCTGGCGTTTCTCTGGGGCTTCGTCTCGCTGAGCGCGCCGTCGGTATTCCTCTACTTTAATTTTTAACGGTGATCCTATGAAAGCAAAAAAGTGGCTCATCGGATGGGGCTGTCTCGTGCTGGCCCTGCTGTTTCTCATCGGCTCGCTCGTCGTATACGTCGATCCCTATTTCCATTATCACGCGCCGAAGACCGACCGATTCTTCTACGGTCTCTATAACCAGCGCTCCCAGAACGACGGCATCCTCCGCCATTTTGATTATGATGCCGTGATCACCGGCACCTCCATGACGGAGAACTTCCGCACCTCGGAGCTGGACGCGCTGTTCGGCGTTTCCTCGGTCAAGACCTGCTTTTCCGGCGGACCGTATTACGAGATCAACCGCAGTCTCTCCGCAGCGCTCCGCCGGAACCCGGATATCCGGCTGATCGTCCGCGGGCTGGATCTTACGATGTTCTGCGATGATCCGCAGCGTCTCCGCAACGATCTCGGCGAATACCCCGATTATCTCTACGACAACGACCCGTTCAACGATGTCCATTACCTTTTTGAAAAGGAGATCGTCATCGCCTCCGCCGAGGCCGTTCTGAACCGGCACCGCGGCATGCAGCCCGGCATCACCTCCTTCGACGACTACTCCCGCTGGCAGCACGCCTACTCGTTTGGCCGCGCATCGGTCCTCCCTTCCCCCATTGTCTCTGCGCCCGGCGCGCCGATCCATCTGAGCGACGCGGACCGCGCGCTCATCCGTGAGAACGTCACACAGAATGTCACCGCGCTCGCCGACGCTTACCCCGATGTGGACTTCTGCTATTTTCTCACGCCGTACAGCGCCGCGTGGTGGTCCGATCTGGTAAACGAAGGCACAGTCTACCGCCAGATCGAAGCAGAGCAGTATCTCATTGAGCTGATCCTGCCGCATGAGAACATCCGTCTTTTCTCCTTCAATGCGGTGCCGGAGATCGTCGCCGATCTCAACAACTACAAAGACCTGACGCATTACGGTGACTGGATCAACAGCCTGATCCTCCGGTATATGCACGACGGGAAATACCGCCTGACGGAGGAGAATTACCGCGACTACATCACGCAGATGTTGGAATTTTATACCTCCTTCGATTATGAAAGTCTGAACACGCAGGAGGACTATCCGAACGATTTTGAAGCCGCGCTTCCGTTCCTGGCAGAGCTTTCCGATGCTGCGCCGCTCTCTCTTCCTGCCGACGGTGTCCCGATGGAGCTCTACCGCGCAGAGCTTTGTTCCGGCCAGCATAACGGCGCTGACGGCATTCTCTGCACCGGCGCGCTCTCCCGGCCATCGGAGGATCCGTCCCCGCTGCCCGGATATCTGCTCTCCGCGGAGTATATCGGGGCAAAATTCACGCTCGACGATCTCGGCAGCTACCGGTATCTCACGTTCTTCGGAAAGAAGCTCGCCGACCACGGTCAGCCTACCGTTTATGTCTATGACAGCGGCGGCAGCGCTGTTTCCTCCCTCGCCGCATACTATGGCGAGCTGGATAACGACTGGCATTTGTACGTACTCGATCTCTCCGCCCTTTCCGGCGGCGGGACGATCGTCTTCAACGGCGGCTACATCGACAGCAGCGGAGCTGCGGATTCCGCCTACGTCTTCAGCGATATCACCCTGTACTGACCGCAGTGAAAAACCGGCCTTACTCCGTCGAAAAAAGGAGCAAGGCCGGTTTTTATTTCAGTTCATTACAGTCGAGCCATAGGTTTTTATGATCTCGTTGAGCATATCGGTGTGGGCAAAGTCCCTGTTGTACACGATCCTCGTTTCGCGCACCATGCTCAGATTTTCCACCGGGAGCGCGGCGATCTTTCCCTTGCGCAGCTCGTCGAGACACGCGCTGCGCGGCAGGATCGAAACGCCGAGATCCTTTCGGATCAGATCCTTGATCGTGGCGATGTTATCGACTTCGAGCGTCACATCGAACGACTGTATGCTCTCGCCGTTGCTCTCGAGCGCCGACTCAAACAGCGTCCGCGTCGCCGAGGCGGGGGTGCGCAGTATCATTTTCTGCCGCCGGAGCTCCGCGAGCGTGACGGCCCCCTTCCGCGCAAGCGGATTGTCCACCGACATAACGCAGGTAAGATAGTCGGTATCCAGCAGCATGGAGGAAAAGCGCGGATCGCCGTAAGCGCCGTCCACGATGGCGAGATCCAGCTCGTAATTTTCCAGCATGTCATAAAGATTATTTATAGTATCCGTAAAAAGGATTATCTTCAATTTGCCTTTCTGGTTGCTGTACCGTGCGAGCGCCGCGGCGGTCAGATTGCTCTCGGACGTGTGCGTTATGCCGATGCGGAGCAATGAGAGATGCCGCTCGGCGTTTTGCAGCTCGGCAAACATCCGCTCATGGAGCGCTTTCATCCGGCGGGCGTAGTTCACCACGATCTCCCCTTGCGGCGTCAGCTTTAATCCGGCTTTGTTGCGCACGAAGAGCGGCGCGTCCACCTCCTGCTCAAGCTGCTTGATGTGGTGGCTCACCGCGGGCTGCGTCATGTTCAGCTCCTCCGCCGCACGGGTAAAATTTTTGTACTCCGCCACGGCCAGAACGGTCTGCAATTTTGTGCTCAGCATGGCTGTGCGCCTCCTGTTATATCATAAAAATTTATATGTGCTAAAAATAACATAATTTGTCTTTATCGTGTTTCGATTATATCATAGGCCCAGAAAACGTCAATCGCTTTTTCAGGGAGGGCTGCTGCATGGTTCCATCGATCTACGAAAGGCTCCACATCACATCCGGTGTGTCGGCGGTGATCGTCTCGCTCGCGCTGATGCTCATCGCCGGGTTTGCGATGACGCGCCTTACGTCAAAGCTCCGGCTGCCGAACGTCACGGCGTACATCGTCTCCGGCATTCTGCTCGGGCCGTTCTGTCTCGATCTCGTTCCGCGCAGCGTGATCGACGGCATGAGTTTTCTCGCCGACATCGCGCTCGCATTCATCGCCTTTTCCACCGGCGAATTTTTCCGCGTTTCCACACTGAAGAAAAGCGGAACGAAGGTGCTCGTCATCACGGTGCTGGAGGCGTGTCTCGCCTCGGTGCTGGTGTTTCTCGTGTGCTATTTCCCGCTCAGACTCGATCTCAACTTTTCGCTCGTGCTCGGCGCGCTCGCCGCGGCCACCGCTCCAGCCTCTACCGTGATGACGATCCGGCAGACCGGCGCAAAGGGTGATTTCGTCGATACGCTTTTGCAGGTCGTCGCGCTTGACGATGTGGTGGGGCTCGTGGCGTACAGCGTTGCGATCTCCGTCGCTGTGGCGGCGGATACGGGGAGCTTTGATCTTCTCTCCGTTCTCCGGCCGCTCGGCGTCAATCTGCTGGTGTTCTGTCTCGGCGGCGCGTTCGGGCTGCTGCTGAAGCTCTTTCTGGACGGACGCTCGGCAGATAACCGTCTGATCGTCTCGGTAGCGCTGCTGTTCGCCTTCTGCGGCATCTGCGCGGCGCTGGATGTTTCGCCGCTGCTCGGCTGCATGGCCATGGGCATGGTGTACATCAATGCGACCGGCGACGAGCGGCTCTTCAAGCAGCTCAACTACTTCTCCCCGCCGATCCTGCTGCTCTTTTTCGTGCGCTCAGGGCTCAACTTTGATCTCGGCGCGCTCGTGAACACCTCCGACGCCATCGGCGGCGTGCCGCTCGTCTGGGTCGGCGTCGCCTACTTTTTCGTGCGTATTCTCGGCAAATACGGCGGCGCGTTCTCCGGCTGTCTGCTCACCGGGAAGAATAAATCGGTGCGGAACTATCTCGGTCTCGCGCTGATCCCGCAGGCGGGCGTTGCGATCGGTCTCGCCGCGATGGGCGCACGCACGCTCGGCGGCAGCGCGGGCACGGCGCTCGAAACAATCATCCTTTCGTCGAGCGTGCTCTATGAGCTCATCGGCCCGGCGTGCGCGAAGCTCTCGCTCTATCTTTCGCATTCGTATTCCAACAAGCTCGAGGACATCACGCCCGAACCCGAGCCGGACGAAACGGGCTGTCCGAAAAGCGAAGTCGAGCGGCTCATCGAGCGGATCAACGCCATCCAAAGCGAGCTGCCCGCGCACCGCGCGGTCTATTATGAGGACGAAAAGGCGTTTTCGGACGCCGCCGAAGAACAATTTTGCCGCGCTCTACCGGGCGCTGCCGGCTGAAAGGAGAAAACGATGATCTTTGCCATGCATGATCCCCTCGCCGATCTTCTCGGCGAATGGTCCCGCGGACTGAATACCGGCTCGGTGCTGCTGCGCATCGCGCTGGCGGTGCTGCTCGCCGCGGTGATCGGATGCGAGCGCTCAAGCAAGCGCCACTCGGCGGGACTGCGTACCTTTGTGCTTGTGTCCTTTGCCTCCACGGTATCGATGCTGCTCGACGTGTACCTGATGAGCAACTTCGGCGCGCGGCTGCCCATTCTCTCGGCGGCGACCGTCATCGCCGCGGCGCTCGTGAGCGGCAACGCCATCCTCTTCAGCTCCCGCAGCCAGATCAAGGGCCTCACAACATCGACGGGCCTTTGGGCGTGCAGCATACTGGGTTTTGCGATCGGCGCAGGGCTGTACACGGTCACGCTGATCGTGTTCCTCTTTTTCCTGTGCATCCTCGCGTGCTTCCCGGCGTTCGAGCAGTATTTGAAAAACCGCTCCAACCATTTTGAGATCCATCTGGAGCTCAAAAACAGCGGCTTTCTGCGCGACTTCGTCACCGTGAGCCGGCGGCTGGGCCTTCGCATCGATGATATCGAGGCGAATCAGGCGTATGCCGGTTCGGGACTGAGCGTATTCACCGTAACGTTCACCATATGCAGCGCCGAGCTGAAGAAGTATAAGACCCACCGCGAGATCATCGAAGCGCTCTCGTCGCTGGATTACATTTATCACATCGAGGAGATGCGGTAAGGCCGGATCTTGCGCAAAACGCCGCCGGGGTCTCTCCCCGGCGGCGTAGTGATTATTCAGTTTTCTTCGCCCGTTCCGAAATCCTTATAGCATGCGTCAAGGACTTTTTGTATCCCGTTCGCCAGAAATTCTGGCCGATCAAGGCAAAAGAAAGCATCAATGCCGATATGGATAAGCGCGTTGATGTTAATGTTGCACTCCGGATTTTTCTTACTCGCACTTTTATACAAATGCTCCGTCAAACCTATGCTCTGCTCTGCGTCCATTTCGAGAACCATGTTGGCGATCGCACCCATCATCCCATTTATCACCATCAAGTCACAATCTCCCAACTCCTCAATTGACATGGCTGACAGCATCCCGTAAATCATAGCTGCCATACTCTCTCTGGTCACCGGAGTATATTCTGACGGTTTCTGTCCGCTTGCCGCAACCATTTTGCGGGCGTTTTCCAACGCCTCTTTGGGGATACGGGAATACACCTCTTTCTTTTCTTCCATAGACATATTTCGTTTGCGTTCGTATCGTTCCTCGTCCTGTCGGTCCTGCTCCGTTTCCTCGTAACGATCATTGTATGCTTTCTGCATTGCCCGCATCCTCCTCAACAACATTTTTCTTTTTAAAGTTAAAGTGTATTTTTTGCGGCATTCTCGGAATAGGCATTTTGGGATATATGCCACGCTCCATCTGCTGTCGAATCAGCCAATCCAGGGAGAACTCTGCAACATTTTTATTTACCCCGGCGGTTTGCAAAGACGCCAAAAATATTTCACAGGCTTCTCTATTTGTCGGTCTAATGTTTAACGCACGATACCCATCCAATCGCGTTTCTGCATGATTATGAGCTTTACCATGTGCGCTTTCCGGATTTGTAAGCACATTTCCCGGTAAAGAAATCGTGATGCCGTCGTCTCTGGCTATGGTATCTCTATATATTGCGTTTGGTGCTACATGGTGAGCCTGTGTGTCAGGCAATCCCATTTGTTTAATTATTGGCTTCGCTTCACCGTACGGTGAAACCACAACCGGATATCTTTTTCCGTCCGGATATATTGTACCATACTCCGGAGGAAAAATCAGTGCATACCCTTGCTCCTGTCGATCCAACGGCTTTTCGATAGATTGCCTGGGTGTTTTGGCTGCCGGATTTTGCTGCGCTGCGCCCTGCGCCTCCAGTGCTTCCCGGTAAAGCTGCCGGTCCATGGGAATGGCAGTTTCCGGTTTTGGGAAGCTCTTTTTCGCCGCCGTGCTCTGCTGGCTCTGCGGGATGCCGACGCCCCGGTTCCGCTCCTGCGATGATTTCGCCGGTGGGATTGGGTTTTGTTTGGTGTTGGACGGATAGTCCCACGCCGAATAAGCTCTTTTGCTCATTTTCGTCCTTTCTGTTCATCATAGATTTAAAACACGGTTTGTGTTTCATGCCTATATGTTAACAGAAAAACACAGTCTGTGATCTCCCACTTTTCCGTCGGATTTCACGAATCGTATAGCCCTTGATATTACAGAACTTTTTCAGCGCAGAAGCGGGCAGGGCGGCATTTTAGAGCGCAGATATCGCGCACGTTCCGTGATATTAACAGGCATAAAAATACCGCCGGAGGGTCAGCCCTCCGGCGGCACGGTGTTCAGTTATCCGGTTTTCGCTTTCCTTATTCCTCGGCGGGAACGAGGAAGTCCTCCTTGGTAATGGTCATAAGATCGTCCTTCGTCGGCGCTTCCATGGCGGCAAGGCGGTTGGCCTGGCGGGAGATGATGTCTTCAAAGCGGTTGCGCACATCGCGGCCGTTGCCGAAGTTGTCGTCGCGGTTCTTATACATATCCTCGAAGAATTCCTTCGCATACGCCTCCGCTTCCTCGGTGAGACAGTAGCCGTTCTTTTTGCAGCGCATCTGGAACATGGCCATAAGCTCTTCGCCGTTGTAGTCGGGGAAATACAGATATTTATTGAAGCGCGACTGCAATCCGGGGTTGGAGTTGATGAATTTTTCCATCGGCTCGTCGTACCCGGCGACGATCACAACGAGATCGTCGCGGTGATCCTCCATCGCCTTGAGCAGCGTTTCGATTGCCTCGCGCCCGAAGTCGTTCTCGCCGCCGGAGGCGAGCGAGTACGCCTCGTCGATAAACAGCACGCCGCCGAGCGCTGACTGGATGACCTCCTGCGTTTTGAGCGCCGTCTGCCCGACGTAGCCCGCGACGAGTCCCGAGCGGTCCACCTCGACGAGCTGGCCCTTACTCAATGCGCCGATGGCGGCGTACAGCCCCGCCATGAGCCGCGCGACCGTCGTTTTGCCGGTGCCGGGGTTGCCGAGGAATACCATGTGCAGGCTCATTGCGCTGTTCGGCAGGCCGTTTTCCTCGCGCAGCTTGCGTACCTTGATGAGATTCGTGAGATTTTTGACCTCGCGCTTAACCGTGCCGAGGCCAACAAGCTCCTCGAGCTCGGCCATCAACTCCTCAAGACTCGGCTTTGGAGGCTCTTCTTCCTTCTGCGCGGACGTTTCGGTGTCCGTTTTCTTTTCGCCGGCGGCGGACACGCCCGTCTGCGCCGTGAACGGCTGCTCGCCGCTCGTCACATAGTCCGCGGCGTTGATGGGCGCTTTGGACTTCATAACGTTCGCCCCGTCGCAGATGGCGGTGAGCTTATCGGAGCACTCGGTGATGTATTCGGCTTCGGCCATCGTGACCTCGTCGTCCACGGCGGCAAGATAAAGCAGGATGTTCGTCAGCATGCGCACGAAAATGCGCGAATTGGCCGTGCCGCGGCGCGCGTCCTGCTCCGTCAGATTCCAGAAGAAGAGCGGCGGCAGGAAATCGGCGCTTCTGCACACCTTCTCGGTGAGCTCCCAGAGAAGGTACGCACCGGGCTTGCGGCCCTTGGAATAGAGCTGGTTCACCGCGTCCACATGCTGCTGGCCGAGCCGGGGGCTGCCCTTCCAGAGACCGAGCGCACAGGACACCACGAATTCGTCCAGCTCCTGCGCAAGACCGCGCCCCGCGACTTTATAAAACGCCTCCGTGTTGGCGATATAGGTTTTGTGCAGCTCCTCCGGGGAGCGCTTCCAGGGTGTCGGCATGGCGCTGTCTCCTTTTTCTTACCGCCCGTCCGGGCGGAATTTTTTCTCCATTATACACTACTTTTTTTATTTGTGAACGGTTTTTTAAATCTTTGCGGAACGCTTGACATTTATATATAGGAGTGGTAAATTAGCACTCGTAAGAAGAGAGTGCCAACACTCAAAGGCGCCCAGTGCTAAAGCGAGGAAGCCGCCGTGGAGATCAGCCAGAGAAAAAAGAAAATACTCGCGGCTGTTGTGGATGAATACATCCGCACGGCGGAGCCGGTCGGCTCCAAGACGATCGCGCAGATCGCCGGACTTGGGTGCAGCAGCGCCACGATCCGCAACGAGCTCTCCGAGCTCACGGCGCTCGGCTATCTGGAGCAGCCGCACACGAGTGCGGGACGCATCCCCTCGCCGCAGGGCTACCGGTTCTACGTGAACGAGCTCATGGAGCGGCAGAGAGTTTCCGTCGAGGAGGCCGAGGCGATCAACGTCCGGCTGAGCGAAAAGATGGAGCAGCTCGACAAGCTGATGAGCGACGCCGGAAAGCTTGCCGGCCAGCTCACCGGCTACCCGGCGCTCACGCTCAGCGCGCCGCGCGCCGCGGCGATCAAGCGGTTCGATCTTCTTTACATTGACGCGAACACCTTCATAATCGTTGTTCTTCTCGGAGACAATACCGTTAAGAACAAGCTCGTGCATCTGCCGTTCTCGGTGGAACAGGGACAGATCCAGAAGCTCTCGGCGCTTTTCAACGCGGGTTTTACGAATCTCCCCGAAGAGAGCATCACGCCGGTGCTCATCTCCGCCACGGAGCGCGCGGCGCGCGACACGATGGGGCTCGTCTCCATCATCGCCGCTTACGCCATCGAGGTGCTGAGCGAGAGCCGCGCGGGCGCGGCGTTCGTCACCGGCGAAAGCAGCCTCTTGCAGCAGCCGGAGTTCCGCGATCCCGACAAGGCGCACCGCGTCATCAGTTACCTTTCCGATTCCGACCATCTCATGCGTCTGCCGGGCGCGGCAGACGGTGCTCCCGTCCGGGTCATCATCGGGCCGGAAAACGTTGCCGAGGAGCTGCGCGATTCCAGCGTAGTCATGGCAAGCTACGACGCCGGGGAAGGCCAGCGCGGACTGATCGGTGTGGTCGGGCCGCTGCGGATGGACTACAGCGCCGTGGCCGCCAAGCTCAAATACATTGCCGACGGACTCAGCCGTCTGCTCGGCGCAGGCGAAGCCCCTGCAGGCTTCGGAAAAATGATAGTTAAAGGAGACACATGGACCGATGAGCAGCAAGAATAAGGAAACCGCTCCGAAGGAAGAGCAGCCCATCGAGGAAACGGCCGCCAAAGAAACGGCGGAGGCGATGGTCGAGGAACCGTCCGAAACGGACGCGCTTCGCGCGGAGCTGGAAAGTGCGCAGAACGACCTCGCCGCGGAAAAGGACAAAAACCTCCGGCTCCGCGCCGAATACGACAACTTCCGCAAGCGCTCCGCCAGAGAGCGCGACAACATCTACGCCGACGTCAAGGCCGACACGCTCAAAAAGCTTCTGCCGATCTTTGATAATCTCGAACGTGCCCTCCGGCAGGAGACCGCAGACGAGGCCTACAAAAAGGGCGTGGAAATGACAATGACCCAGTTTCTCGAAGCGCTCAACACGCTCGGCGTTACGCCGATCGAGGCTGTCGGCCAGAAGTTTGACCCCAACGAGCACAACGCCGTCATGCACATGGAAGACCCCGACAAGGGCGAGGGCGAGATCGTGCAGGAATTCCAGAAGGGCTTCAAAATGGGTGATCGGGTGATCCGCTTCAGCATGGTGCAGGTCGCCAACTGATCTCCCCGTTTGAATATATCATCCCACAGTTAATAAAAATATTTCGTCTATACAGGAGGCAATCATTATGTCTAAAATCATCGGTATCGATCTTGGCACTACCAATAGCTGCGTCGCCGTTATGGAAGGCGGCGAACCGAAAGTCATCCCCAACGCCGAGGGCGCGCGCACCACGCCGTCCGTCGTAGCGTTCTCCAAAACTGGCGAGCGTATGGTCGGCCAGGTCGCGAAGCGCCAGGCCATCACCAACCCCGACCGCACCATTTCCTCCATCAAGCGTGAGATGGGCACCAACTACCGCGTCAACATCGACGGCAAGAGCTATACGCCCCCCGAGATCAGCGCCATGGTGCTGCAGAAGCTCAAGACCGACGCGGAAGCGTATCTCGGCGAGACCGTGACCGAAGCGGTCATCACCGTCCCGGCGTACTTCTCCGACAGCCAGCGTCAGGCCACCAAGGACGCCGGCAAGATCGCGGGTCTCGACGTTAAGCGTATCATCAACGAGCCGACCGCGGCCGCTCTGGCTTACGGTCTGGATAAGGAATCCGAGCAGAAGATCATGGTCTACGACCTCGGCGGCGGCACGTTCGATGTGTCCGTGCTCGAGATCGGCGACGGCGTCATCGAAGTTCTGGCTACCGCGGGCGACACCCGTCTCGGCGGCGACGACTTTGATAAGTGCGTGACCGACTACCTTGTGGAAGAGTTCAAGAAGGCCGAAGGCGTTGATCTCTCCGGCGATAAGGTTGCCATGCAGCGTCTGCGCGAGGCCGCCGAAAAGGCGAAGTGCGATCTGTCCGGCGTGACGAGCACGAATGTCAACCTGCCGTATATCACCGCCGATGCGAACGGCCCGAAGCACCTCGATGTCACCCTGACCCGCGCGAAGTTCAATGAGCTGACCCATCACCTCGTCGAGCGCACGATGGCGCCTGTCCGTCAGGCGCTGAGCGACGCCGGCCTTTCCGTCAACGATCTGAGCAAGGTGCTGCTCGTCGGCGGTTCCACCCGTATCCCCGCCGTGCAGGAAGCCGTGAAGAGCTTCACCGGCAAGGAGCCCTTCAAGGGCATCAACCCCGATGAGTGCGTGGCCGTTGGCGCTGCCATTCAGGGCGGCGTGCTGCAGGGCGATGTCAAGGGCCTGCTGCTGCTGGATGTTACCCCGCTGAGCCTGGGCATTGAGACCCTGGGCGGCG
>CAVEPP010000035.1:0-10875 GCA_963617605.1 Alloprevotella sp.
GGACGCGCTTCTCCCCTTCGTGGATGAAGTGGAGACCGTAGCCGCGCGCGGCGGAATGTACGTCGCCGGTCACGCTCGTCTCCGGCAGGTGCTTTTTCCCGAGCGGCATAAACGACATCGGGCTTTTCGTGATCTCCCAGCCCTCTTCAAAATCAAGAAGGCTCACGGAGTCCAGTCCCATGTAGCCGTTGTCCGCCACGGTGAGCGCGAGAGCGAATTTCCCGTTGTTGACGAGATAATAATCCCATTCCTTGATGCGCAGGGGCGAGACCTTCACGTCCGCGCGGCGGTATTCCTGCACGAGCGCGCGGGAAAAGCCGGGGCGGGCAAGATCGCCTTTTTCGTTGAGCAGCGCGCCGGGGGTCGTGATCTCGGTCTGCCGATCCATTCAAATGCCCTCCTTACGCTGGGCACGGATGTCCCGTCCCAGAAATTCCAGCTCTTGGTATTCTCCCGTGAGCCGCGAGGCGAGCGCCGCGCCGTAGCGCGTTTCAATGCCGGAGCGGTCGAGATTTGTGGAGACGATCGTTTTCTTTCCGCCGCGCAGGCGGCCGTCGAGCAGAGCGTAAAGCGCGCTCTGCGTAAACGCCGTCGGCATCTCGGTGCCGAGATCGTCCAGAATGAGAAGATCGCAGCTCATAAGCTGGCGCACGCGTGAGGCGGCGTCCGATACCTCGTCCGTGTCACGGGAGAATTTCTCGCGCTCAAACGAGGCAAGAAGTCCGCTCGCCGTATCGTACGCCACGCCGCAGCCCTTCGTGGCCACGACGCGCGCGATGGCGGCGGAGAGGAACGTTTTCCCCAGCCCCGGCTCGCCGGTAAACAAAAGGTTCGGCGACTGCGCGCCGAAGCTCTCGGCATAGGCGCGGCAGATGCGCAGCACGCGCTCCATCTGCGCGCGGGGCGACACGCCCGAGGCCGGTGCAACGGGGCTGTAGTAATCCAGCCGGAAGTTTTCAAACGTCTCATCCCCCTGCTTCAAAAGGGGCGCGAGCTCTCTCGTCTGCTCGGCGCGGTAGAGCTTTTGGACGCACTCGCAGATCTTCCCGTCCGTCCAGCCGGTATCGCGGCAGCGCGGGCAGGCGTAGATCGGGTCGAGATAGTCCTTCGGATATCCATGCTGCACGAGAAGCGCCGAACGCTTTTCCTGCAAAGCGAGGCTTTCCGCTTCCAGCTCCTGCGCCGTGCGGGTGCTCTGGCGCATGGCGACGCGCACCATCTCGCTCAGATTGGCGCGGAGGGCCGTATCGATGCGTCCGATCTCCGGGATCTTCGACCCGATCTCACGGCGGCGGCGATCCTCTTCCGCGCGGTTTTCCGCGCGCAGCGTCTCCTGCTTGGCGCGGGCACGCGCTAAAAGCCGTCCTTCCATATCCTCTTACCCCCCGATGTTTTTCAGAATTCTCTCCAGCCGGTCAAGGTCGTCCCCGCCGGTGCGCCGCGGCGTGGTCTCCGCGGCGGGCTTGGCGCGCGAAGACGCGCGGCTGTCGCCCTTTTCGATCTGCTCGGCAGTGAAGAGCTTCTTTTCGTACCAGCTCTTCACGATCTTATCCATATACGCCCAGGCGAGCTTGCCCGTGCCGACAACGGTACGGTCGTAGGCGATGGCAAGCGCCTCCGCGCCGTAGCCCATCGAAAGCCAGCTTTCGATATACTTTCTCTCCGTCGGCGTCAGGTCGCGTCCCGTGAGCGAGAGCGCGTGGCGGACCTTTTCCATCTCCTCGTCACGCCGAGCGAGCGCAGCGAGATATTCCTCCGCCTGCGGCGCGGTGAGGATCTCGCGGTTGGCCCAGTAAAACGCTTCCTTCTCGATGGCGCGCATCGTCGGGAGCCGCCCCTCGCCGTAGCGGCGGCGGAGCTTGTCCGCGCAGTGGTGGATGAGCAGCAGTATCGTCTCCGCCGTCATGCCGAGACGGTCGTAAATGCCGAAGAGCGTGTTGAGATCGGCGCTCGAGAGTGTGTGCCCGAGCACGCGCTGGCACTCGCCGAGCAGCGCGCGGAACGCCCCGTCATCGGCGCTGCGGCGCAGGATATCCTCCGTGCGGTACACCGGCAGCTCGTCCGGTCCCGGCAGAGGCACGTCCCCGGCGGTGAGGAGCCCCGCCCCGGAGAGCCGCCGCGCCGCCGCGCTGATCTGCTCTCCCGTGCGGGAGAGCGCGCGGGCAGCAGCCGCGGTATCGAGCACGCCGCCGGAGCGCAGAATATAAAGATACAGCAGCGCGCACTCCCCGTCGCCGAGCGCGAGGAGCTTTTCGGCGTCCTCCGCCGGGAGAGAGAGCGTGTTCGCGCCCTGGATACGATAGCGTTTTCCGTCCATGTTCGTCCTTTTGGGGTATAGTACCCCATGCTGTGATATTGTTTGATATTATATCATAATGTTTCTACTTGAAGCAAGGGTGTTCGTTGTGTTATAATCTTAATTTGAAGAAGTACCGTTTCCCGGTACCGTGTTTACGAGGAAGAAATTATGGTCGAATTGCTCGCTCCCGCCGGGTCGCCGGAGGCCGTCACCGCCGCCGTGCAAAGCGGCGCGGACGCCGTATACCTGAGCTTTGAAGATTTGACCGGCTGCCGCCGGACGGAGAACATCCCGAACAGCGAATTTGAGTCGGTCGTGCGCTACTGCCGCATCCGCGGCTGCCGCGTGTATCTTGCGCTCAACATCCCCGTCCGCGAGGACGAGCTGAATAAAGCCGCGGGGCTTGCCCTGCGCGCGCAGCGCTGCGGCGTGGACGCGATCATCCTCCGCGATATCGGCCTTTTCCGCATTCTCCGCTCGCTCTTGCCGGAGATGCCGCTTTTTGCCGACGCGCATCTCGGCTTCTATACGCCGGAGAGCGCGGCCATCGCGCAGCGGCTTGGCTTCCGGCGCATTTTCCTCCCGCCCGATCTCCCGCTCGACGATATCCGCCGCATGGCGCAATGCCCGATCGAGACCGCCGTGTGGGTGCAGACGCCGCTTTGCGCCGCCGCGTGCGGCACGTGCCGCATGAGTGCCTTTGCCGGGCGCGAGAGCGCCGAGCGAGGCCTTTGCAGCGAGCTCTGCCGCGAGCGGTACACGCTCGGCGGCCGGTGGGACACCACTCCCCTGAGCTGGAAGGAGCGCTGCATGCTTCCGGAGTGCCGGGAGCTTATCGACGTGGGCGTGGCGTGCCTTGCCATCGGCAGCCGGGAGCGCCGGAGCGAGTATGTCTCGGCGTTCACGGACGTGTGGGCGACCGCCATCCGCGAAAGCCAGCTGCCCGCCGAACCGGAGCTTGAGCGCTTAGAGCGCGTTTTTCTCCCCTGGGGCGCGGCGAAAAAAGAGCTTTATGAAACCGCCGAAGCGCCGGAGAAGATCCCCAGCGAGACCGAATCCGTCTGCGCGGAGCAGCGGCGGAAATATACGTCCGGCGAGGCGCGCCGCGTGGCGGTGAGCTTTGCCGTCGCAGCGAAGAGCGCGAGCGCAAGCGTCATTCTCGGCGCGCAGGACACGGATAAGAACATCGCCGCGATCGAAGGCCCCGTGCCGGACGGCGTCGGCGACATAGAACTCACCGAGGACGGCCTGCGCGAGGCGATGTACCGCACCGCCGGAACGCCGTTCCGCTGTGCCGAGGTGCGCGTGCAGTCTCCCGCGGGAGAAAAGCTCCGCGTGTCCGGCATCGAACTGGACGAGGCCCGCCGCCGTCTTCTGTATAAGCTCTCCGAGGAGCGCGCCAAGCTCCCTGACCGGAAAGAGGGCGACTTCCCCGAGCCGCCGCGCATCGCGCCCGCGCCGCATCTGCCCGCGATCAACTTCTCGTTCCAGACCGCCGCGCAGATGACACCGGAGCTCGCCGCGCTCTGCCCGGAGTGCGTATATGTCCCGCTCGAGCTGCTCGCGGAAAAGCCCGGCATCGCCGATGTCTTCCGGGAAAACGGCGCGGAGATCGTCGCCGCGCTTCCCTCCGCCGCGTTCGGCGAAAAGGAAGAGGACGAGCTGCGCTCCCTTCTCGCAAAGGTGCACGAGAGCGGCGTCACACAGGCGCTCACCGGGAATCTCGGCCTTGCCATGATGGCGGGGCAGGAGGGCTTCCGTATCCGCGGCGACTTTGATCTCGCCGTGATGAACAGCTACACGCTCTCCTGCATGGCGTCGGCGGGCTTCCTCTCGGCGATGCTCTCGCCGGAGCTGACGTTTGCCGATATCCGCGAGGTGCCCAAGTGCATGGACACCGAGCTCGCCGTATACGGCCGTCTGCCCGTTATGGTGACGCAGAACTGTCTCCTGAAGGCGAGCGCCGGACGGTGCACCTGCACCACGCCCGGCCAGATGGCCGACACGCACGGCGGCGTATGGCCGGTGACGAAGCATTTCGGCTGCCGCAACACCGTTTGGGCGGCGCGCAAGCTCTGGCTCGGCGATGTGACGCAGGAATGGATCGATCTCGGTCTCTGGGCGGTGCGGCTGTGCTTCTCCACGGAGAGCGCGCGCGAATGTCTCGAAGTCGCCGAGAGCTATATCCAGGGCACGCATTATAAGCCCAACGGCATAACGAGAGGACTGTATTACCGTGGCGTACTGTAAAAAACGGCTGATCCTTGCCTCCGGTTCTCCCCGGCGGCGGGAGCTGCTCGATAAATTCGGCATAGATTATGAAATTCTCCCCGCGCAGGGCGAGGAGAGTGCGCCGCCGGAGCTCACGCCCGGCGAGCGGGTCAAGGCGCTCGCCGCGCAGAAGGCGGCGGAGGTGGCACATCGTGTGAACGATCCCGCCGCCGTGATCCTTGCCGCCGACACGCTCGTGGAGCTCGACGGTTCCGTGCTCGGAAAGCCCGGCACGGCGGAGCGGGCCCGCACCATGCTCCGCGCGCTCTCCGGACGGGAGCACCGCGTATGGAGCGGCGTGTGCATCCGCGAGGGCGAAAAGGTGCTCGCGGAGAGCGAATGTACTTTTGTCCATTTCCGCCCCCTTACGGAGGAAGAGATCGAGGCCTACATTGCCACCGGCGAGCCGCTCGACAAGGCGGGCGCTTACGGCTATCAGGGGCTCGCAAGCCTCTTTGTGGAGCGCATTGAGGGCGATTTCTTCAACGTGATGGGGCTTCCTGTCTGCCGCATGGGGCAGATGCTCCGCGAATTTGACATTTCTCTTCTTTGATCTTTCTACTCGCGCCCGGGGCGGTCCCGGGAGAACAGGGGGTTGAGCCTTGAAAAAATATCTCAAGCAATACGGCGTGCGCATGGCGGTCATCATCGTCGCGGCGGCGCTTCTCATAGGACTTGCCTCGCGCCCGAAGGCCGACGGCAGCTCCGGCGCGGTGCCGGAGGCGGCAAACGCCCTGCGCATCCCCATTCAGGGCGCGGTCGGCTCGGTCGTGGAGTGGATGCGCGGCATTTACGGCTACATCTACCGCTACGACAAGCTGCTCGCGGAGAACGAATCGCTCCGCCGCCAGCTCGCCGAGGCGCAGGAGCAGGTGCGCTCGAGCCAGGACGCGCTCGAGGAGAACACCCGTCTGCGCACGATGCTCGGGTATCTCGAAAAGAACACGACCTTCAGGACCGAAGCCGCCATGATCACCTCGTGGGACGCCTCCAACTGGACGAGCGCCTTCACGATCTCCAAGGGCACGGACAACGGCATTGAAAAGGGCGACTGCGTCATCACCGAATCCGGCATGCTCGTCGGACAGGTGTACGAGGTCGGCAAGAACTATGCCTCCGTGCGCACCGTGATCGACGTGAACATGGACGCGGGCGTGCTCGTGGGCGAATCGTCCATCGCGGCGATGATCGTCGGCGACTATGCGCTGATGAAAGAGGGCTGCTGCAAGCTCAGCTACTTCACTGACGATGTGACGCTCTTCACCGGCGACAGCGTCGTCACCTCCGGCCGCGGCGGTGCGTTCCCGTCCGGCATCGTTGTCGGCACCGTTACGGAGCTGCGCAGCGAGGCGGGCGGCCAGTCGTATTACGCGGTCGTCAAGCCCTCGGTCGATCTTTCCGTGCTGTCGCAGGTTTTCATCATCAAGGATTTTGAGGTCATCGAGTGAAACGAAACAAGATCAATTTCCAGCTTTCGGATATGAAGCTGGACGAGCTCTGGCTGAAGACCCGGCGCGGCGTTTTGTACGCGCTGTATCTCGTCGGCGCGCTGCTCGTGCAGAACGTGATACTGAGCCACGTTGCGCTCTTCGGCGTGCGGGCCATGTTTCTGCCCGCGCTCGTCGTAGCGGCGGGACTCTTTGAAGGCGGCTGGGGCGGCGGGCTGTTCGGTCTGGCCGCGGGCATTCTCTCCGATCTCTTCTTCGGCTCGCAGAGCGTGCTGTTCACGGTACTCTTCCCCGTGATGGGGTTCGTCTCCGGCTTCCTCGGCGACTTTTTCCTCAATAAGCGCCTTTTCACCTACTGCATCATGGGCGCGGCGGCGCTCTTTCTCGCCGCGTTCGCGCAGATGTTCAGTCTGCTCTTCTATAAGGGGCAGAGCAGCGCTGCGCTCTGGGTAACGGCGCTTTTGCAGACGCTCTGGAGTCTGCCGTTTCTCTTCCCCTCGTACTACCTCTGCAAGAATTTTCCGTGGCGCTCGTCGCGGGACGTGCCCACGCCGTATAAGTAACTCCATCCCCGCGTTTTGAAAGGAACTTTCCATGCAGAAAATGGTCAAACCCGCCCGGCTCGTTGTGCTCGCCGTCACCTTTGTGCTGCTGCTCGGCGTTTATTTCGTCGCGCTCTATAAGCTGCAGATCATCGGCGGACGCGAATACTACGCCGTAGGGGAAACGGAGACGAAAGAGGACATCACCATCGCCGCGGCGCGAGGGAACATTCTCGACCGCTACGGGCGTCTGCTCGTGTCCAACTCGCTCTGCAACAACCTCTCCATCAACGTAACGGAGCTCTTCAGCCAGGACGATCCGAACGCGATCATTCTCGAGCTGTGCAACGCCGTGGAGCGCTTCGGCGACACCTATACCGACACGCTGCCCATCACGAAGGCCCCGCCCTTTGAGTTCACCGACATGGACACGCTGCAGAAGAGCATGCTCGACGCCTGGCTCAAGGCGAACGACATGGCGCTCGACTCCAACGCCGTGGAGATCCTCGCGGCGATGCGCACGCGCTATAACGTCGGCAGCGAGTACAATGCCGAGGACGCCCGGCGCATCGTCGGCGTCCGGTACGAGATCAACGACCGCTTCAACATCAACACCACGCCCTACGTTTTCGCCGAGGACGTTTCCATGCCGCTGCTCACCTATCTCATGGAGCAGGACATCCCCGGCTTTGAGGTCTCCTCGTCCTACGTGCGCGAATACAAAACGCAGTACGCCGCCCACCTGCTCGGCTACACCGGCAAGCTGACGGCGGAGGAGTGGGACACCTACGCCGACAAGGACTACTCGCTCGACGCCTACGTCGGCAAGGACGGCGTGGAATACGCCTTTGAAAATTATCTTCACGGCGTGGACGGCGAGGCGGAGGTCTACTCCAATCTTGACGGCGTCACGCTCCGCACCAAGTACACCAAGGAGCCGCAGCCCGGCGGACACGTTTATCTGACGCTGGACATCGGCTTGCAGGAGGTGTGCGAGGAAGCTCTCGCCGCGCATATCGAATCGATCAACGAAGAGCGCGCGCAGATCATCGCCGACGCCGAAATGTACGGCACGGACAGCACCGAGATGATCTCCGGCGGCGCGCTGTGCGTTGTGAAGGTCGATACCGGCGAACCGCTCGCGCTCGTGAGCTATCCGACCTACGACGCCGCCACGATGCTCGATAACTACGAAGAGCTCGTCGCGGACGAGAACGCCCCGCTTTATAACCGTGCACTCATGGGCGTCTACGCCCCCGGCTCCACGTTCAAGCCCTGCACCGCCACGGCGCTGCTGGCCGAGGGCATCATATCGCCGACGCTCACACTGAAAACCGAAGGCCAGTTTACCAAGTACATCGACGATGGCTACGCCCCCGAGTGCTGGATCTATTCGACCTATAAGTACACCCACGGCGAGATCAACGTCGTGCAGGCGATCACCTACTCCTGCAACTACTTCTTCTACTACTACGGCGACATTCTCGGCATTGACAAGATGGCGCAGTATGCCAAGCTCTACGGTCTCGGCGAGCACACCGGCATCGAGCTCCCGGAAGTCACCGGCCAGATGTCCACGCAGAGCTTCAAGGAGCAGTATACCGGTATCTCCTGGTACAACGGCGACACGCTCCAGAGCGCCATCGGCCAGTCGTTCACGGAGTTCACGCCGCTGCAGATGGCGGAGTACTGCGCGGCCATCGCCAACGGCGGCACGCGCTACAGCGCCTCCATCCTCAAGGAAGTGCGCAGCTACGATTACTCCAAAACGCTCTTCCAGCGCGAAACGGAAGTACTCAGCAAGCTCGATATCGACCCCGAAATTTTCGGCTACATCCAGTACGGCATGTACGGCGTGCTCTATGACGCCGCGAGCACGCTCAAGGATCACTGGCTTGACAGCAGCATCGTCGCCGCCGCCAAAACCGGAACGGCGCAGCGCGGCGAAGGACTTGTGAACAACGCCATGTTCATTCTCTACGCCCCCTACGGCGACAACCCGGAGATTGCCATCGCCATTGCCGTCGAAAAGGGCGGCGCCGGCGCCACGCTCTCTCCGGTCGCGCGAAAAATCGTGGATTATTACTTCACGTTCCAGTCCAACGCCAACACCGTGGAAAATGCGTATTCTCTGCTGAAATAATTGGAATTTTCCGTTGCAAAGAGTGCTTTTTGCGGTTATAATTTAAAAGCTGACATTGTTCATATCATCCAAAAATACACGGAGGTGCCAAAGCATGAATATCGCTCTTCTCGCCCATGACGGCAAAAAGGAGCTTATGGTCCAGTTCTGCATTGCCTACTGCGGCATTCTCTCCGGTCACGACATCTGCGCCACGAACACCACGGGCAAGCTCGTCTCCGAGGCAACGGGGCTGCCGGTCACGCTGTATCTTCCCTGCTCGCAGGGCGGCGCGCAGCAGATCGGCGCGCGTATCGCTTACAACGAGATCGACCTTGTTCTCTTCTTCTGCGACCCCAAGGCCAACACAAAGGATGTGGACGCCATCGCCCGTCTGTGCGACCAGCACAGCATCCCCTTTGCTTCCAACGTCGCCACCGCCGAGGTGCTCGTGCAGGGTCTCCACCGGGGCGATCTGGACTGGCGTGATATCGTCAACCCGAAGAAGAAGTAAACTTCTTCAAACGAACCCCACTCCGTTGAGGGGTTTGTTTGAGGGGATAGCGGCTCGCCGCAGCGCACTCACTGCGTTCGCACGTTTGCGAGCCGAGAGGAATTTTCTCCGACGCACATGTCGCCGGAGCAAATGATTCAAAATTTATTTGCGCCTGCGGGCGCAAACTCTGCGAGGCTTTTTGCTCATCCGATGGATAGCCGTTTGCATCGGCTATCCATTCTCTATTCAAAGGAGGATTCCCCCATGGCTCAGATCCGACCGCACACTCTCTCCGGCTTCATGGAACTTCTGCCGGAGGATCAGAAGAAAATGCAGCGCGTCATGGCAACGCTGCGCGAGAGCTACGCTCTCTACGGCTTCACGCCGCTCGATACGCCCGTCATCGAGAGCGCCGACGTGCTCCTCGCCAAGGGCGGCGGCGAGACCGAAAAGCAGATCTACCGCTTCTCGAAGGGCGACAGCGATCTCGCCCTCCGCTTTGATCTCACCGTCCCGCTCGCGAAGTATGTGGCGCTCCACGCCAACGAGCTGACGTTCCCCTTCCGCCGCTACCAGATCGGCAAGGTCTACCGCGGCGAGCGCGCCCAGCGCGGCCGCTTCCGCGAGTTTTATCAGGCGGATATCGACATCATCGGCGACGGCAAGCTCGACATCATGAATGAGGCCGAGATCCCCGCCGTCATTTACCGCACCTTCAACGCCCTCGGTCTCAAAAACTTCCGCATCCGCGTCAATAACCGCAAAGTCCTGAACGGCTTCTTTGCCCTGCTCGGGCTGACCGAGAAAGCCGGCGACGTGATGCGCACCATCGACAAGCTCGACAAGATCGGCCCCGAGAAGGTCCGCGCCGTGCTCGTGGACGAGTTTGCCGTTGCGCCGGAGACCGCCGATAAGGTCCTCGAATTCATCTCCGTCCCCGGCACGAGCGAGGATAAGCTCGCCCTCCTGCGCCGGTACGAGGGGCAGAACGAAACGTTCGATCTCGGATTGCACGAGCTCGCCACCGTCGTGGAATACGTCGGCTCGTTCGGCGTCCCGGCGGAAAACTTTGAGATCGACCTCACGATCGCGCGCGGACTCGACTACTACACCGGCACCGTGTACGAGACCGTCATGACCGACCACCCGGAGATCGGCTCGGTCTGCTCCGGCGGCCGGTACGACAACCTCGCCGGGTACTATACCGACCGCACGCTCCCCGGCGTCGGCATCTCCATCGGCGTAACGCGCCTTTTCTATGTACTGCAGGAGCAGGACATGCTCTCCAAGGACATTCTTACCGCCCCCGCCGAGGCCGTCGTCATCCCGATGGATTCCGACTGCATGCCCTTTGCCGTCGAGACCGCCACGACGCTTCGCGCCGCGGGCGTCAAAACGCAGATCTACTTTGAAAACCGCAAATTCAAGCAGAAGATCGGCTTTGCGGATAAATCCGGCATCCCGTTCGCGCTCATCATCGGCGGCGACGAGGCCGCCGCGGGCGTCGTATCGCTCAAGGATATGGCCGCCGGAGGGCAGGAAAAGCTCACTCCCGCGGATGCCGCAGCGAAGATCAACGCCGCGCTCGCGCCGCGCCGCAAGGCGCAGGCCATCCGCGGGTAAGCAAGCGTGTCAGAAAAGGATTTTTGACACGCTCTCAAACGAGACCCACTTCGTTGGGCTCTCGTTTGAAAAGG
>CAVEPP010000036.1:0-10856 GCA_963617605.1 Alloprevotella sp.
TGTCCGGGAAAGGCAGCCGCGCATACGGCGAGCGCCGGGAGTACCAGTCGTGGTTTCCCGGCGCGATGAATACGGGCACGTGCACCTTTCCAAGCGCGGCAAGCAGCGCCTCACCGGTCTCGGCGTAGGCGCTGCCGGTATCGAGCAGGTCTCCGGCAAGAAGCAGCAGATCGGCGTTTCGCCAGTTTACCTCCGCCGCGATGCGCTCCAAAAGCGCTCTCTGCTCGCTGCGGCGGACGGACGCCTTTTCCGCGCCGAGCGATTCAAAGGGCGAATCCAGATGCAGATCGGCGGCATGGATGATACGGATCATGGCGTTATGCGGATCGCCTCGACCGCAGTGCATGCGCCGGTCTCGGTATCGACGGTGAAGACCGCGCCCTCAAGCTTTCCGGGGCCCTTCGCCTGTTCGTACCGGCGCGGGGGATCGCCGAGGAATTTGCGGATGGACTGCTCCGGCGCGATGCCGAGCACCGATTCGCTCGGTCCCGTCATGCCGAGATCGGAAATGTATCCCGTACCGCGCGGCAAAACGCGCGCGTCCGAGGTCTGGACATGGGTATGCGTGCCCCACACGGCGGAGACGCGCCCATCGAGAAACCAGCCCATTGCAAGCTTTTCGCTCGTCGCCTCGGCGTGCATATCGACAAGGACCATGCGCGTCTGGTTTTCCGCGAGCAGCGCGTCCACGGTCGGGAACGGATTATCGGTATTCGTATCAAGAGAAAACCGGCCGAGCAGGTTGATGACGCGGATGGGGCCGAACGGCGTTGTATACGTCGCATCGCCCCGGCCGGGGCACTGGGGGGCGTAGTTCGCCGGGCGGAGGATACGCGCTTTCTCGTCAAGATATGGCTGCAGCTCCCAGCGTGTCCACGTGTGGTTGCCGAGCGTCACAACGTCTGCTCCGGCGGCAAGAATGGCGTCCGCCTGCGTGGGCGTGATGCCGACAACGTTGGCATTCTCGCCATTTACCACGGTGAAAGAAACGCCCTTGAGCTTCTGGAGCGGCTTTAAATGCTCCTTGAGAAAGGCGAGGCCGGTCTGTCCGACAACATCGCCAATGGCTAAAATATTGATCGTCATGCGCTCTGCTCCCCATCGGATCCGGTTTCATCCGATCCTGTTTCGTCCCCGTCGTTCAGATCATTCCCCACGGAGTTGAAGATGTGGAAGATACCGCTCGAGTTGAGATCCATAATGATGGCGGCGGCGATCGGCAGACCGAAGAGACCGACAAGACCGCCGAAGAGCTTGGAGCCCGCGTACATGCATGTGAGCGTCACGATCGGCCGCAGACCGACGTGCTTGCCGACGATCTTCGGCTCAATGACCTGGCGCGCAACGACCACAACGGCATAGATGATGAAGATGCCGAGGCCGCGCATCGTGTTGCCGGTGAGCAGCGTGATGATCGACCACGGAAGGAGGATCATGCCGCTGCCGACGATGGGCAGCGCGTCGAATATGCCGATAAGAATGCCGATAAGCAGCGGCTTCCCCACGCCGACGATCAGAAGGCCGACGGTGATCTCCGCCACGGTGATGCAGAAGATGATGGCATAGGACTTGATGAACTGCCAGATCATTTCAAGGAACGAGTTTTTGACATTGACCGCCACGCGCAGCGGCTTTTCGGGCAGATTCTTGCGGATAAAGAGCTTGATGCGGTCAAAGTCCACGGAGATAAAGACCGTGGCGATCAGGCATATGATGGCGTTGAGCAATATGCTCGGCAGACGGCTTGCGATGCCGGTGATGCCGCTGACAATTTTGCCGGAGAGGTTGGTGACCGCACTGCCGAGATTGGAGATCATGCCGGGCAGCGCCTGCTCGATCGCGTCCACGATGGAGGCGTCGAAACGATCGCCGATCTCCAGCACCCAGTTATAAACGTTTGTGATGCCCGGGAGCACGCTCTGCTCATAGAACGTCGGCGCAAACGACACGAAATCCACGATCGTATCGGCCAGGCGGATGACGATGAGCGTCAGAAGGCCGCCGACGACGATGAACAGCACGAGCACGCTGATAATACCGGCCACATTGCGGTTCATATGGAATTTCCGCTTCACAAGGACTTTGTTTCCGTCCTTGCCGCGGACATAGCGTGTTTCCCGGCTCAGCGCGCGGGAAATCGGACGCACGACCGCCGCGAAAACGAACGCGAGAAAGATCGGCATCATCATGTTGATGAGATACTTGAATACCAGGAAGATGATCGCCACGATCACCGCCCAGTACGCAATGTTGATGAGGAAGTTTACGCGGGGTTTGTTGTCGCGTTTTTCTTCCATGAAAACCCCTCCTTTGAAAAGCTGTAACGGGTCTTATCCGCTTAGCGTCAGTCGGCGTGCAGGAACGGCAGCGCGAGACGCTGCTCTTCCCCATTGAGCGTATATTCGATGCGTGGCATGCCGTCCATACGTACGCGCACGTTTTCGGAATCCAGCAGCCGGCGCAGCTCGCGGTAGGTCTCGCGTTTTTCTTCGTCATAGGCGCTCATATCGTCCGATGTGAAGAACACGCTCCCGAGCAGCGCATCGGCACGTGCGAGCATAGTTTTCTGCCCGCCGGAGAGCTTGAGATTATCGCTGCGGAGGAAAAACACATCCGGATCGTTCCCAAACGCGCGGCCGTTCAAACCGCGGCGGAAGAGCGTATTTTCCAGCGACTGCTTCGTGGAGATGCGCTCGCGGTGCGCCATTTTCATAATGAACGAGCCGTCCCAGTCGAGCCCCACATCGCACCCGATGCGGCAGTAGTCCACAAGTCCGAACGCGGGCATGAGCGGCACGCCGCAGCCGATGATGAGATGATCGCCGCAGAGCTCGCGCAGAAAACTCACCGCACGGCGCATGCGCCTGGCGCGGCTCTCCGTCGGGAGATTGACCGGCGCGGCGGCATAAAGGAAATCGAGCTTTACAAGGTCGAAGCCCCAGTCGGTGAACACGCGGCGGAACACATCGCGCAGGTATTGCGCGGCCTGCGGATGATCAAAATCGATCGCATAGAAGCCGCCCCAGTTCATGCCGCAGTACCACGGCTTCCCGTCTACGCGCAGCAGCCAGTCCTTGTGCCGCCGGAAGATCTCCGAATCCTTCTGACAGACGAACGGCGAGAGCCAGAGTCCGGCGCGAAAGCCCTTTTCATGGATCTTGTCCGCCGTGCCGCGCAGTCCCTTCGGGAATTTCTTTGCGTCCGTCGTCAGCCAGTCGCCCACGGCAGGCTCCCAGCCGTCGTCGATCTGGAATACATCGCCCTCGGTGAGCACCCCGGCGCAGCCGGAGAGATCGGAGAGAATGCATTTTTCATCGATATTCTGGTAACGGTTGTACCAGCTCGAATACCCGGCGATGCGTTCTATGGGCTTTTTCGGCAGACCCATGGCGGCAAACCAGCCGTCGTAAACCGCCTTCTCCGTGCCCTCGGCATAGAAGAGATCAAACACATGGAACGCCCCGTTGCAGCGCACACCGCAGCAGTCACGCGAGAGCGTGAGCTTTCCAACGTTGGCGTCATAGCGGATCATGGTATAGCCGCTCGCCTCGTCAAGCGAGCCGAGCAGCCGGAAATGCTCGCCGCGCCGCCAGTAGGCATAGGATTCGCCATGCGTCACACCCGGCATTTCCGGGTAATCGGTGAAATAGTAATCGCCGTAGCGCTCGAGCCCCAGCGGCTTGAAGCGCGCCAGCGGGCTTGCAAAGGAGGGCGTGCGGTCCTTTACGCCACACTCCGGCGAGTATGTCCAGCTCTGAAAGCCGTTGATGAAAATGCGCTCGTCCGGCTCCGTATCCCAGAGCATCGCGCCGGTCACGCTTTTGAGCGTGTCGTCCGGCAGCTCACAGACAATGCGGTTCGCCCCCGGCTGCATCAATGCGCTGCCGGTGACCGTCCCGCCGTTTTCCAGTTCCACGCGCCATAGAAGTTCCATAATTCTTCACTCCTGTTCGACGTTTTGTGCTTGGATCGAAAAGCGCACCTCTTCCTCCGGCAGTCCGGCGGCGGAAATGCGGAGAAGAGCTTCCCCGCTCTCGCCGATGGTGCGCACATATGTGCCGGTCATACCGCCCTCGGCGGTCACGGTGTCGGGTCCGATGAGCGTCGCTGCGCCCGTAAGCGAGAAATGCACCGGAAGCTGCGCATAGGGGGCCGGGGTGCCGTATTCATCGAGAATACGGACGCGCACCGCGGCGGCGTCCCAGGTATCGTCCTCGCAAAGCGCCGTTTTGCTCACACGCACCTCCATACGCAGCGACGCGCCCGAGGCGCGCGTCACGCTCGCAACAGTCTCGCCGCCGGTGCGGGCGTCGAAGCGCCAGCGCGTCGCCGCGCCGCCCCAGTTGCCGACGTACTTTCCGAAGAGCGCCACGCCGTCGTCCATCGTGAGCTTGTAGCGCGCCATCGCCCACGCCATGCGCGCCTTGTCTGCGACCGGCATCCCGGCCAGACCGTTCTTCCCGGCGGAGACGAGACATTTTCGCAGCAGCTCCGCCTTGTCGTGCGGGAAGTGCTCCTGCGTTTCCAGTAGCTCGCCGATCGTATCGTCGATCGCTACGGGGCCGTGCGGCAAGCCGTCCCAGCCCTTTGTGCGGAACGAGGCGACGAACGCATCATTTTTATAGAGCGTGACTTCCTCGGCGTTTGTGAAGGCCCAGATATCGCCGATATTTCCCGCGGGATAATCGCCGATATCCATCGGCGAGCCGATCTCAAGCACCGGCGTTTTGTCCCCCTGCGAGGCATAGACCGCCGCGGCGAGCTTCGGGTTGCGGAAGGCGTCCATCACGCCGTGGTAGCACACGCGGTCGCCCGAGCCGAAGTCCTTGTGCGTCGGATAATCGAACATCACCCAGCCGAAGCAGCCGGAGATCTCGCCGTCGGACGCGGCGGCGTTCTGCACGCGCGCATGGCGCAGCGCATGCTCCTGCCGCTTTTCCCACGGATCGAAGGACTTCGTCGGGAACATGTGGCCGTTGCACTCGGAGATGAGATAGGGCTTGTCCATATCCGGCGTTACGGCGCTGCGCTTCTTCGCCCCCGGCGCGATGCCGTCGTGCGAAAAGTCGTTGTAGGCATACACATCTTCGAGAAGGTGGCTCTTTTCGAGATACCGCACGCCGGAGGTCTGGCGCGAGGGGTCAAGCGAATGCGCAAGCTCATTCGTTTCGCGGTAGAAATCATCGTCGTCCAGACTTTCGTTGATGCGCACACCCCAGAGGACAATGGACGGATGGTTGCGGTACTGCGTCACCATCTCGCGCACGTTCTCCACCGCCTGGCGCTTCCACGCCGCGTCGCCGATGTGCTGCCAGCCGGGAAGCTCGGTGAACACGAGCAGTCCCAGCTCGTCGCATGCATCAATAAAGTGCTGGCTCTGCGGATAGTGCGACGTGCGCACCGCCGTGCAGCAGAGCTCTTCTTTCAAGATCCGCGCGTCCTCGCGCTGGAGCGCTTCGGGCGCTGCGTAGCCCATGTAGGGATAGCACTGATGACGGTTCAAACCTCTAAGGAATACGCGCTCGCCGTTGAGATAAAACCCGCTGCGGCGGAATTCCGCCGTGCGGAAGCCAAACCGGACGGTCTTTTCATCCGTCACGGCGCCGCTCTCGTCGAGCAGCTCGGCGCGGATCGAGTAAAGGTTCGGCTCATCCAGCGTCCACGGGCGGGCGTTCGAATAGTTTACATAATATTTATTATCGTCACCTTCCGTCACGGCGCAGACCGCGCCCGCGCCGTCAAGCAGCGTGGCGCGCCGGCGGGCGGAGGTGCCGGAGACGGTAAGGGCGATCTCAGCGCGATCGAGCGACGGTGTCGTGACGAACACGTCCTCGATCACATCCGCGCCGCGTACATCGAGCCACACCTCGCGGTACAGCCCGCCGTAGGCGAGATAGTCCAGCACGAAGCCGAACGGCGGCACGGCGGGATTTTCGGTCGTGTCGAGCCGCACGGCGAGGCGGTTTTCCATGCCGTAGCGGACGGCGGACGTGATCTCCACGCGGAAAGCCGTATACCCGCAGGCATGCTCGGCGAGCTTTTCGCCGTTCAGGTACACCTCGGCCAAATGCGCCGCGCCGTCAAATTGCAGAAAGAGGCGTTTGCCGCGGTATTCGAGCGGCACGGAGAGCGCCCGCCGGTAGCCGCAGATGCCGGCATAGTCCTCCGGCTTTGCATAGTGCAGCGGCACTTCCCCCGCCGTGTGCGGGAGATCGACAAGCGGAAACCGCCCCTCGCCGCGGGCAAAACCGGCGCTCCACTCGCGGGTGAATTCCCAATCGCTGCAAAGGCTGATCATGGCGTCCCTCCAGAAAGAAATTACTCTTTTCATTTTACATGGAAAGCGGCGTTATTTCAACCGAAAGAAAATATTTAACAAAATCCTAAAACTCCTGCCAGGGCATGCGTGACAGTAAGAAAACGTCCGGAAGCAATGTACAATGCCTCCGGATGTTTAACATTTATTCGGTTTTCAGAACGCCACATGGCAGAAGAGAGCCACGCAGCAGAGGATCACCGCGAGAGGAACATACACATACCGCCCGACGGCATACCAGACTGCGCCGCGCTCGCGGCCCGCTCCGGTATTGACGGCGGAGAGAAGCTCGTCCTTTTTCATCACATAGAACCACGATACCGCGCCGAGCGTCGCGCCGATGGGGATGATGTAAATGGACACGAGATCCATCCACGGGCCCCATTTGGAGATCGTCTCCATGCCGATGCCGCAGCCGAGGCAGATGACGCCGAGCAGCACGAGCACAGCCTTGCGGCTGAGCTTCGGGAATTTGTGCAGCAGCGATTCCGCCACCGCTTCAAACATGTTCTGGAGCGAGCTGACGCCCGCGAAGATCATGGCAACATAAAGGATGATCGCAAAAAGACGGCCGAGCGGGATATCCTGCAAAATGGTCGGGAGCGTCACGAAAAGGAGGCTCGGCCCTGCGCCGACGTCCAGCCCATAGGAGAAGCACGCGGGGATGATGACGAGCGCCGCGACTACGGCGGCAATGGTATCAAAGAGCGCCGTGTGCTGTGCCACGCCGACGACGTCCTCGTCTTTCGAAAGGTACGCGCCGTAAACGATCATGCCGCTGCCCGTGACGGACAGGGAGAAAAACGCCTGCCCCATCGCCCAGATCCAGATCATCGGGTCGCGGAGCATCTCCCAGCGCGGCGTGAACATGAACCTGTATCCCTCCGCCGCGCCCGGCAGGAACGCTACCCGTACCGCGAGAACGACGAAGATGAGGAAAAATACCGGCATCATGATCCGGTTCGTTTTTTCGATGCTGTGCGCGCCGAGGAAGAGCGTCAAAAGCGTTCCGGCAACGACAATAATATGATACGGGATCACCGAGTAATCGCGCGATGAAAAGTCCGAAAACCACGCTGCAGCGTCCGCAGTCATAAGTGTACCGGCAACGGAGTCCACCAGCGCCTTGAGAACGTAGGTCACGATGACGGCGTACCCGATGGCGATGCAGAGCGAGCCAGCAAGCGGCAGCCAGCCAAGCGCCGCCCCCGTCTTCCCCGCCCCTTTGCCGCGGGTGGCCCAGGCATTTTCGTAAGCGCCGAGCGTGCCGGTGGCAGCGCGGCGGCCCATGGCAAACTCTGCCGGGAGGCCGACATAGCTGAAGATCAGCACAAACAGAATATAGATGAGCAGAAACGCGCCTCCGCCGTTGCTGCCCATTTTGTTCGGAAAGCCCCAGACGTTCGCCATACCGACAGCCGAGCCGACCGAAGCAAGGATGAACCCCCAGCGGGTCGAAAAGCTCTTAACATTCTTTTTCTTCATCGGTTCCCTCTTGACCGGAAAACATGCCCGTTTCCCCATATTTGCAAAGTTTAATCATTTTAACGCTTTGCTGTAAAAAAGTCAAGCGAATACGGGAAAAAGAGGCGGGATATCAGCCGCGTACAAAAAGCAGCTGCGCCGCCCACACCGCGCCGACGCCAAGCAGCACGCTCAACACGATATAGGCCGCGGCAGCGGCGGTTTGTCCGGCGGCAAGGAGCTGCTCGGTCTCGCCGCAGAACGTGGAAAACGTGGTAAAGCCGCCGCAGACGCCGACCTTCAGGAACAGCATGAGGCGCGGGTCGAAGTTTGCATTCTTTCCGGCAAGTGCGAGAAGCGTCCCGAGGGCAAACGCCCCCAGAACATTGATGCCGAGCGTCACGACCGGAAAACCGGATGCCGTTTTCACGGGCAGCAGCGAGAGCAGATACCGGCAGACCGCGCCCACTGCGCCGCCGAGACCGACAAAAAGACAGTTCATACCCATGGTTTTCTCTCCGTTTCAGCAAAATAAAAAGCCGATGCCCCTGCACAAAGCAGAAGTCATCAGCGCAAAGGCGGTTCGGTTTCCCAGGGAGCACTTCATTCCCTACGATATATAATACCAGCCGCACCGCTTGCCGTCAAGCCGCCGCTCTTGCAAAATGCGCCGGTTTGTGCTATTATATAGTTAGCGTAAGCTAACCCAAGGAGATGGATAAAGTACCTATGAAAGAGAAGAAGAACGCCTGCACCGGCTACACCTCGGCGGAGGCGGACGGGCGGTTCGTCCGGCATTTGGAGGGCGCGGACGGCGAGGCCGTCGTGACCGCCTATCCGGTGTTTCCGGGCATAGAGATCGCATACTATGATATACACGCGCACGAGTGCCGGCTCGAACACACGCCGGGAGTTTCGCTCATGCGCATCAGCCACTGCCGCGAGGGGCGGCTCGAGCAGCAGATGGGGAACGAATATTACTTCCTTGCGCCGGGGGATCTGGCCGTTTCGCGCAGCGACGCCTCCGATGAGGCCGCGCGCTTCCCCACCGGGCATTACCACGGCATCACCGTAACAATCGACCCGGCGCAGGCGCCGGAGTGTCTTTCGTGCCTGCTCTCGGACGTGAACGTCCGTCCGGCGGCGCTGATGGAAAAGTTCTGCGCGGACGGCGGCTATTTCGCCGCCCGCTCGTCCGCGAGCGTGGAGCACATTTTTTCGGAGCTATACTCCGTGCCGGAGGAGATCCGCAAGGGATACTTCAAAGTGAAGATCCTTGAGCTGCTGCTCTTTCTCAGTGCGCTCCCGACCGAGCGGCGGCGCTCGGCCTATTCCGGCGCGCAGGTGCGCCTCGCCTCCGCCGTGAGCGAGTATCTGCTCTCCGCCACGGAGGAGCGCCCGACAACGGCGGAGCTGTCCGCAAAATTTCACGCCTCGGCCACGCAGATATTGCAGAGCTTTCAGGGCGTATACGGCATGTCCCCGGCGGCGTTCCTGCGCGCTCAGAAAATGCATGCCGCGGCGGAGCTTCTCCGTTCTACTGACCGGACGGTGCTCGATATCGCCGGACAGTTCGGATACGACAACGCCAGCAAGTTTGCCCGCGCGTTCCGAAGCGTCATCGGCGTATCGCCTAACGCTTACCGCGGCGGCGCGACCGTTGACAGCTGCGCGCCGGTCTGATCCAATTTCAAACCAAGAAATAATATTTTGGAGCCGCGTTCGCTCGTTTTGGAGCGGATGCGGCTTTGCAGTTAGCATATGATAACCCCGCAAACAGGGAAACGCTTCCCCGGATGTATGCTTTTCCACCATGTCACATTATCTCTCACCCCTTTGTGCGGTGCGGCCCGGAAGGAGGACTCACGAATGTCTGAAGAAGTGATCGTCCGACTGGGCGCACCCACACTGGCGGGGATCAAGACGGGAAGCCTGTTCACCTGTGCGTATACTTCCCGCAAGAGCGTGGAAGAATCTTTGCGGCAGTTCAACCGCTGCTTTGCTCCGAAGGGACTTTGCCTGCTGCCGCTGCGTTATTCCGAAAAGAACGTTCTCCTCTATCTGTTCCGCCCGGCGGAGCTTTCCCGTGATCTGCAAAACGGTGAAGCCGCCGAGCTGCTCCGTCAGGAGGGCTACCCCTGCGAAAGCTGCGGAAAATGCCTTGCGACGCTCACGCGCAAGCTGCGCAGCGGCGGAGAGTTTCCGCACGAGATCGGGTTGTTTCTCAGCTATCCCCCCGAGGATGTAAAGGGCTTTATCGAAAATCGCGCCGCCAACTACAAGCTCAGCGGCCTGTGGAAGGTCTACGGCGACGAGAAGAAAGCGAAAGAGCTTTTTGCCAAATATAAAAAATGCACAGACATCTATTGCGAACGGTACGAAGCCGGCTGCAGTATCGCCGAGCTCGCCGTCGCGGTGTGATGCGCCGGAAAGGAAGATTCTATTATGAAAAAAGCAGCAGTCATTTACTGGAGCGGCACCGGCAACACCGAGGCCATGGCGAACGCCGTTGCCGAGGGCATGAAGGAATCCGGGGCCGAGGTCTCCCTTCTCAGCGCGGACGCCGTGAGCGCCGCCGATCTTGCCGGTCTTGACGCCGTGGCGCTCGGCTGCCCGGCCATGGGCTCCGAAGTTCTCGAAGAGGACGTTTTCGAGCCGATGTTCTCCTCCTGCAAGAAGCAGTTTGTCGGCAAGAGCGTAGCTCTCTTCGGCTCCTACGGCTGGGGCGACGGCGAATGGATGCGCACCTGGGAGCAGGACTGCCGCGGCGCGAACATCTCTCTCGTGTGCGAGAGCGTCATCTGCTGCGAAACCCCCGGCGACATCGAGCTTGAGGCCTGCCGCGAACTGGGCCGCGAGCTTGTAAAATAAATCCGGTAACACACCGGGGCATCCCCTTTCCCGGTTGTTATATATCGATCCATCTCCATCCTTTTCTCTTTGTTGACCCCCATGCGAGACCGGCTGCCCAAAAAGCAGCCGGTCGATTCTATTTCCCGCCGCTGTCGAAAACCGCGGGAAGTTAGTGTAAAGTTTTCGTTGGCAAAATAAAAAGGGAAGCGGATAAACCGCTTCC
>CAVEPP010000037.1:0-10770 GCA_963617605.1 Alloprevotella sp.
GCATTTGGGCAGCAAAAAACCCCGATAAAATCGGGGTTTTCGCGGAACATATCTTTTTTATGTTCCTTTTATGGCGGAGAAGGAGGGATTTGAACCCCCGCGCCGGTTTTCTACGCCGGCCTCCCGATTTTCAAGACCGGTCCCTTCAGCCGCTTGGGTACATCTCCAAATGTATTCTCGCTCCAACGTTTCTCAGAAAAAGGAGAGAAACTTGGAGAGAAATCCCGATTTTCTCTTAATTTCTTGTCGCCGCAACTTGTTGAAAACACAGGAAAAATTGGAAAATAGCTTCCAAAATACTCTCCCGTTTTCAAGACCGCCCCGTTATGACCGCTTCGGTAACTCCCCATAATGTGCCGGACGGCTTCGCGCTCAAAAAATTACCACAAAATGCGTGCTCTGTCAATCGAAAAGCGCTGTCATACAAGGATTTTCGGCAGAAAGGGGTTGCATAAAGGGCATTTTATGATATAGTAATGGGACGTATGTATACTCGCATCAATTCTACGGCAGTATATAAATGTAAGGAGAGTATTTGAATGAACGACTTTGGAAGCAAGATCTACGCTGCCGCGCAGAAGGCGGTAAAAGAGGTCTACGATCTGGATGTGACGGAAGGCCAGCTCGTCGTTGAGACGCCGCAGGATACCAAGCTGGGCGATTATTCCACCAGCATTGCCATGAAGCTTTCCCGCACTCTCCGACGCAACCCCATGGAGATCGCCGAGCCCCTCGTCGCCAAGCTTGCGGAGCTTCTGCCCGAGTGCGAATCCATCACCGTCGCCCGCCCCGGCTTCATCAACTTTAAGCTCAAGGCGAGCGCTCTCACCGCCGTCATCAACGATGTCCTCGCCGCCGGCGACGATTACGGCAAAAACGATTCCGGCAAGGGCAAGCACCTCCTGCTCGAGTGGGTGTCCGCCAACCCGACCGGCGATCTGCACTGCGGCCACGCCCGCAACGCTGCCTGGGGCGACTGCATCGCCCGCATGATGGAGGCCAGCGGCTGGGATGTGCTGCGCGAGTTCTATGTAAACGACGCCGGCAACCAGATCGTCATGCTCGGCGAATCGCTCACCGCCCGCTACTTTGAGCACTTCGGCAAGGAGTATCCCCTGCCCGAGGGCGGCTACCATGCCGACGATATCAAGGTCATCGCCGCGCAGCTCGCCGAGGAAGAGGGCGACAAGTGGCTCACCGCCGACCCCAAGGATCGCCTCGTGCACTTCATGGATTACGGCAAGAAGAAGGAGCTTGAAAAGATCGACCGCGATCTCAAGGCCTACCGCGTCACGATGCAGAGCTGGATGCACGAGACGTTCTTCTATGAGAACAACTCCAAGCGCATCAACGACTGCCTGCAGCACATGGCCGACATGGGTCTCACCTACGAAAAGGACGGCGCTCTCTGGTTCAAGAGCACCGACTACGGCGACGACAAGGACCGCGTCCTCCGCAAGAGCGACGGCACGCTCTCCTATCTGACGCCCGACATTGCCAACCACGTCTACAAGATCGAGCGCGGCTATCCGCTGCTCGTCAACCTCTGGGGCGCTGACCACCACTCCTATGTCACCCGTATGCAGAACGCTCTCACCGCGCTCGGCTATCCGGAGGGCACCCTCGCGGTCGACCTTATCCAGATGGTGCGTATGGTCGAGGACGGCAAGGAAGTCAAAATGTCCAAGCGTACCGGCAATGCGATCACCATCCGCGAGCTGTGCGAGGACATCGGCGTGGACGCCGCGCGCTGGTTCTTCGTCTCCAAGGACGTTGCGACGCACATGGATCTCGATCTCAAGCTCGCCCGCTCCAAGGATAACAACAACCCCGTGTACTATGCGCAGTATGCCTATTCGCGCATGTGCTCGATCCTCAAGAACCCCCAGATCCCCGAGTTCAAGCCGGTCGACACCTATGACCGCCTGACCGACGAGAAGGAGCTGCAGCTGCTCAAGATGATCAGCGAGTTCCCGAAGGAGGTCGCCGCCGACGCGCTCAACCGCAAGCCGAACAAGATGACCGAGTATATCATCTCTCTCGTCAAGGTATTCCACAGCTATTATAACTCCACGAAAGTCAACAACCCCGACGATCCCGAGCTCACCAATCAGCGTCTCGGCCTCATCAAGGCGACGATGATTACGCTCAAAAACGCGCTCGCTCTCATCGGCGTTTCCGCTCCGGAGACCATGTAATTTCCCGTCTGTGATTTTTCACAAACCGCACAAAACACCAAAAATATACAATCTGATAAAATCGTGACCGTACAACCGCCCTTCGGACGGCATGTATGGCAGGAAAATGAGAAAAGCCGCCGAAAGGCGGTTTTTCTCTTGCTTTGCGGCATTTTTGCTGACATTATTCCAGTTTTTTCGCGTCGTTTTTGGAGATATTCCCCGCCATTCATCGTTTTTTCCATTCCCGCCGGATTTTTCCGGCGGGAATTTTTATTTTTTTACGAAGGTAAAGCGTGGAAATTGACGGCCGAAAAAGCGTAAAACTGTTGATTTTCTGTACAACGATAAGTGCAGAAATATACAATTTCTTCCGCACGGTTCTTCCAATATTTCAGCTTTCCTCGGATATGATAGGGATAGTAAATCCCTGTGCCGGTGCGGAAGCGCTACGGGCCGGTACAGCCAATAACACTATGTAGGAGATTCAAATCATGAAAGGTATTTGCGTTCGCAGCGAGATCAAGCCGCTGAAAAAAGTGCTTCTTCACCGTCCCGGCCGTGAACTTCTTCATCTGACGCCGGACCGTCTGCCGGAGCTTCTCTTCGACGATATCCCGTTCCTCAAGGTCGCCCAGCAGGAGCACGACGCCTTCGCGCAGATCCTGCGCAGCAACGGCACCGAGGTCGTGTATCTCGAAGATCTGATGGCAGAGGTCCTCAAGCTCCACCCCGAGCAGACGAAGCCCTTCCTTTATCAGTGGCTCTCCGAGGGCAACATCAAGACCCGCCGCTGGCAGGACAAGCTGTATGAATACCTCATCAGCAATTTTGAAGGCAAGGCGCTCGTCGAAAAAACGATGGAAGGCATCACGCTCAAGGAAATGGGCGGCGCTTCCGCCTACTCCCTGCAGGATCTGATCGCCCCGGCGGACGATCTGATCGTTGACCCGATGCCCAACCTTTACTTCACCCGCGACCCGTTTGCGTCTGTCGGCAACGGCGTGTTCCTGCACAAGATGCGCTTCCCGACCCGCTGCCGCGAGACCATTTACGCCGACTACATTTTCCGCTTCCACCCCGACTTTGAAGGTCTCGTCAAGCGTTACTACGACCGCGACGATCACGCCAACATCGAAGGCGGCGACGTGCTCAACCTCACCGAGGACACGCTTGCGATCGGTATCTCCCAGCGTACCTCTCCGGACGCCATCGAGATCGCGGCCCGCAACCTTTTCGCCGATCCCGAAGCGAAGATCCGCACCGTGCTCGCGTTCGACATTCCGAGCTGCCGCGCGTTCATGCATCTCGACACCGTGTTCACCCAGATCGACTACGACAAGTACACGATCCATCCGGCAATCCTCGGGCCTCTCACCGTTTACGAGATCACCCCGGGCGTGAGCGATCCGACCGATCTCCACATCCGCCGCATCGACTCCAAGCTGGAGGACATCCTTGCGAAGTACACCCGCACCGACCACGTCAAGCTCATCAACTGCGGCGGCGACGATCTCATCGCCTCGGCCCGTGAGCAGTGGAACGATGGCTCCAACACCCTGTGCATCGCGCCGGGCAAGATCGTTGTTTACGAGCGCAACGACGTCACGAACGCCATCCTCCGCGACGAGGGCATCCAGGTGCTCGAAATGCCGTCCGCCGAGCTCTCCCGCGGCCGCGGCGGCCCGCGCTGCATGTCCATGCCGATCATCCGCGCCGAATAATTCCATTCACCGAATAAATCCATTCATATAACACACATTACAATCATTTCCTATAGGAGGGTAAATTATTATGGGTCTCAATATTCGCGGCAGAAGCTTCCTCACGCTCCTTGACTTCACCCCGGAAGAAATCAACTACCTCATCGACCTCGCCGTTGAGTTCAAGCGCCTGAAGAACAATGGCGTGGAGCACAAGTGGCTCTCCGACAAGCAGATCGTTCTTCTCTTTGAAAAGACCTCCACCCGCACCCGCTGCGCCTTTGAAGTCGGCGCGCGCGATCTCGGCATGGGCGTCACGTTCCTCGATTCCGGCTCCTCCCAGATGGGCAAGAAAGAATCTCTCGCCGACACCGCAAAGGTCCTCGGCCGCATGTTCGACGGCATCGAGTACCGCGGCTTCAAGCAGTCCGTCGTGGAAGATCTTGCGAAGTACTCCGGCGTTCCCGTGTGGAACGGCCTGACCGACCAGTTCCATCCCACGCAGATGCTCGCCGACATCATGACCGCCCGCGAAGAGTTCGGCGATATGCGCGGCCGCAAGCTCACCTTCTTCGGCGACGCCCGCAACAACGTTGCCAATTCCCTCATGGTCGTCAGCGCGAAGCTCGGCATGCACTTCTGCGCCTGCGGCCCGAAGGAGCTCATGCCCGAGCAGTGGCTGATCGAGAAGTGCCAGGCCGTCGCCGCCGAAACCGGCGCGGTGCTCGAGTTCACCGACGATGTCGCGCAGGGCGCGAAGGACTGCGATGTTCTCTACACCGACATTTGGCTCTCCATGGGCGAGCCCGCGGAGCTCTGGGAGAAGCGCATCAAGCTGCTCCGCGCCTACCAGGTCAACAAGGAGCTCATGGCCCTGGCGAAGCCCACCGCGATCTTCGAGCACTGCCTGCCCTCCTTCCACGACCGCGAGACGACCGTGGGCGAGGATATCTACCAGAAGTTCGGCCTTGAGGCGATGGAAGTCACCGACGACGTGTTCCTCGGCCACCAGGCCCGCCAGTTCCAGGAAGCCGAAAACCGTATGCACACCATCAAGGCTGTGATGTACGCCACGCTGAAGTAAGGAATAGAAGAATGGCTGAAAGAATTGTTGTCGCTCTCGGGGGAAATGCTCTTGGCAAGACCCCCGAGCAGCAGCTCGAACTTGTCCGCAATACCGCCCGCCCGATCGTCGATCTCGTCGAGAAGGGCTACGAAGTCATCATCGGCCACGGCAACGGCCCGCAGGTCGGCATGATCAATCTGGCGATGGAGTTCTCCGCCAACAAGGGCGGCGGAACGCCGTTCATGCCGTTCCCCGAGTGCGGCGCGATGACGCAGGGCTATATCGGCTACCATCTGCAGCAGGCCATTCAGCAGGAGCTGAAGAGCCGCGGCATAGAGAAGGAATGCGCCACCGTCGTGACGCAGGTCGTCGTTGACGAGAAGGACCCCGGCTTCCAGCACCCGACGAAGCCCGTCGGCAGCTTCTATACGAAGGAAGAGGCCGAGAAGATCGCCGAGGAGAAGGGCTTCATCTTCGTCGAGGACGCCGGACGCGGCTACCGCCGTGTCGTCCCCTCCCCGATCCCCAAGCGCATCGTGGAGCTGAACGTTGTCGATCAGCTCGTGCGCGCCGGTGACATCGTCATCACCGTCGGCGGCGGCGGCATCCCCGTCGTCGAGACCGAGGACGGTCTGCGCGGCGTCGCAGCCGTCATCGACAAGGACCGCGCCAGCTCTCTGCTCGCGCAGGACGTGCGCGCCGACCGTCTCATCATCCTCACCGCTGTGGACGCCGTGTGCGTCAATTACAATAAGCCCGACCAGAAGGAGCTCTCCTCCATGACGATCGCCGAGTGCGAGAAGTATATCGCCGAAGGCCAGTTCGCCCCCGGAAGCATGCTGCCGAAGGTCGAGTCCTGCATGGAGTTTGTGAAGAACAACGACCATGGCGGAACCGCGCTCATCACTTCCCTGGCCCGCGCCGCCGACGCTCTCGAAGGCAAGACCGGCACGGTCATTACCCGGTAAGCAAATTTTTGTCCCGTTTCGCATATCCCAGCGAAGTCCGAACAAAATTTTAAGAGAGGGGTTCAAATCATGTCTAAGAAGACCAAGAGATCTATCAGCACATTTGCAATCCTGCTCGCCGTTATGCTCCTCGTGGCAATTGCCACGTGGATCGCAGCGGGCAACACCTACACCGGCGAGGACGGCGAGATCGCCGAGGTCGTCGGCGCCACCTCCAGCGACATCTTCATGGCTCCGGTCAACGGCTTTGCCGACGCCTCCGACGTTATCACCTTTGTGTTCTGCCTCGGCGCGTTCCTCGCCATCGTGAACGCCACCGGCGCTCTCGAGACCGGCATCCACACGCTCGTCCGCAAGCTGCACGGCAAAGAACTCGTGCTCGTCTGGGTGCTGATGTTCGTGTTCTCCATCGGCGGCACGACCTACGGCATGGGCGAAGAGACCGTCGGCTTCTACATCCTGCTCGCCGCCACGATGATGGCCGCCGGCTTTGACCCGATCGTCGGCGCAGCCACCGTCCTGCTCGGCGCCGGCTCCGGCGTTCTCGGCTCCACCATCAACCCGTTTGCGACCGGCGCTGCCGTCGCCGCGGCGACTGACGTCGGCGTCACGGTGAACATGGGCACCACCTACGTCATCGCCATCATTCTCTGGCTCGTTACATACGTCCTCTCCGCGCTGTTCGTCACCGCCTACGCGAAGAAAGTCCGCGCCAACAAGGGCTCCATCCTCACCGCCGCGCAGCTCGAAGAATGCCAGAATGCCTACGGCGGCAAGGACGTCACCAACGCGAAGCTCACCGGCCGCCAGAAGGCCGTGCTGTGGCTGTTCGCTCTCTCCTTCGTTGTAATGATCCTCGGCTTCATCCCCTGGGGCGAGTTCGTCGGCTACGAAGATGCCGGTGCTTACGGCTTTTTCTCCCACACCACCGCGTGGCTCACCGGCGCCGGCTTCGGCGACTGGTGGTTCTATGACGCCGCTACCTGGTTCCTGCTCATGGGCATCATCATCGGCATCGTCGGTCTGGAGGACAAGGGCCAGCTTATGAAGCTCGTTGCTTCCGGCTTCGGCGACATGGTCTCCGTCAACCTCGTCATCGCGATGGCCCGCGCCACCAGCGTCATCATGGCCTCCACCGGCCTCGGCACCTGGCTGGTCGAAGCTTCCGTCACCGCGCTCAGCCAGTCCGGTGTTTCCGCGGGCGTGTTCGGTCTGCTTGACTACATACTCCACGTCGGTCTCAGCTTCCTTGTTCCGAGCTCCTCCGGTCTCGCCGGTCTGTCCAGCCCGATCGTCTCCCCGATCGTCGCCGGCATGGGCTGGAGCGTAGAGACCTCCATCATGATCAACGTTGCCGCCAACGGCTTCGTCAACCTCTTCACCCCGACCTGCGGCTTCATCATGGGCGGTCTCGCGCTGGCGCGCGTCCCCTACGAGAGCTGGCTGAAGTGGGCGTGGAAGCTCCTCGTTGCCCTGTTCGTTATCGTCGGCGTCGTTCTGACGATCGCGATGGCGGTGCTGAGCTGAATTTCCGCTTGAGTTATTGCCTGATTTAATGGTAAAATACCGGGTGTGCGCAATGCGCACATCCGGTATTATTAGATTGCCCGCGGCCCCCATTTTTTCGGAAAAGGACGGTGCAGACCATGCCCAGACGCGCCATGCTCCAGGACGCCCGCGCCTCCGCGTCCGACCCCGCTGTGATCTGCTCGTTCGATTACGAGGCGATCGACAAACCCACCCGCGCGATCATCCATCAGGCGGCGCGCTTCCTTTACGTAAAGCGCGGCCGCGGCAAGCTCGTCATCGACGGCGAGGAGTATATCCTCCAGCCCAACACGCTCGTCGCCATCACGCCGTGGAAAATCACCGACACGGTGGAAGTGACCGAGACGCTCCAGTTCATCAAGGTCATTTACGACTATTCCTATCTCAACTCCGTATTCAAAGCCGTTCTCGGCTCGGGCGATGCTTCCGCCGAGCCTCTGCGCTTTCTCACCGTGGAGCCGGTCGCCTATCTCGACAGCGTGCAGGCGGAGTATGTGGACGGTATTATGGAGCATCTCAAGGCAGAACTCGGCGTGGAATCCACGCGCGTCAAGCCGCCGGACAAGCCGTTTTCACAGCTCTATACGGTCAATAAGCTCATTGATCTGATGATCGTTTACCGCCGGTACATCATGTCGCACCGCGGCGAGCTGGACTCCGGGCGGGAGGAGACCGTCAAGGACCAGTCCGTTTTGAGCTACATTTACGCCCATTCTGCGGAAAAGCTCACGCTCTCGCAGGTCGCGGAGGCGTTCTTCCTTTCGGAATCGGCGCTCTCCAAGCAGATCGCCGGCATGACCGGCACAACATTCTCGAAGCTTCTGAGCAGCATCCGCGTGGAGAAGGCGTCGGACTATCTCATCTATACCGATCTCACGCTCGACGAGATCGCGGGGCTCTGCGGCTTTGTGGACGCCTCGCACGTATCCAAGCACTTCGCGCAGCGCGTCGGCATCACGCCGATGCAGTACCGCAAGATCTATTCCAAGGCCGTCACCAAATTCAACATCTCCGACAAGGCGATCGCCTTTGCGCTGACGGACTATATCTACAAAAATTACGAGACCGAACGGCTCACCGCCGCGAGCGTCGCCGCCGAGTTCGGCGTGTCGGTGCCGGAAATGAACCGTCTGCTTCTCTATTATAACGAGATGAACTTTGATACGCTGCTCAACTCCACGCGCATCAACAAGGCGTGCGAAATGCTCGTATCGACGGACTATCTCGTGATCGACGTTGCCGTCGCCGTCGGCTACAGCAACATCAAAACGTTCAACATGAATTTCTACCGCTTCAAGGAAATGACGCCGACGGAGTTCCGCGACCGTATCACCCTTCAGCGCACGGACGGCAGCGAAACACGCGGAAAAGGCCGCGGCGCGCGCCGCCGCACGGTGCCCGTCCGGGCGCCGGAAACCGCAAAGGAGACGACAGAATGAAATCCGGAAGACAGGGTACCATTCTCCGAATCGTTTCGGAGCAGAGCATCGAAACGCAGAATCAACTCATGGACGAGCTGAAAAAACGCGGCATCACGACCACGCAGGCCACGCTCTCGCGCGATATCCGGGAGCTTCGCCTCATCAAGCAGCGCGGCGCAGACGGCAGCAGCCGTTATGCCGCGGCGGAGAGCGCTCCCACGCAGGAGATGAGCCAGCGGCTCAAGGAAAATCTCCGCCAGACCGTGACGGGTGTTTATGCCTGCCAGAATCTTGTTATCATCAAAACGCTGCCGGGCCTTGCCCCTGCGGTGTGCACCGCTATCGACGGCATCGCCCCCCTGCCGGGACTCGTCGGCTCGCTCTCCGGAAACGACACGGTGTTTCTCGCCATGCGCGACAACGCCGCCGCCGAAACGCTCGCCCGCGAGGGCCGCAGCCTGTTCATGGGCTAAAGGCTAAAAACAGATACAAAAACCCAACCCCGCCGGATCTTTGCTTCCGGCGGGGTTGGGTTTTTATTCTTCGAGCACCTGCACGTCGTAGAAATCGGCGTAATAGAGCATTTGGTAATATGCGCCGCTCTTATCCACCATCGGCACGATCGCCGTGAATGACTTCGGCGTGCTGAATTCAAATTCATAGGTAACAAATTGACCGTTCGCGCTTTCATCGACCGTGAACCGCTCGGCCTTCGTCCAGTTCCCCTTCAGATCGCGGATGTAGAGATTCCAAGCCCCGTAAGGGCTGCCCTGGATATCGCTCAGCTTGAGATCCATTTTCAGCCGGAAGCAGTCCTTGATCGGTGTCGAGAGCTCGAACGGGTAGCAGATCTGATAATCCAGCGTGAGAGTAACGTCGCTCCACGTGCCGTAAAGCTCGCCGATGAACCCCCGCGGCAGACCCGTCTGTTCGCCGCATACAAGGCACGTTTTCGGGGCGTCATAGGTCGCCTCCGCCCACGAATGCCCGGCCGCGCGTCCTTCGGTCGCGCCGCAGCGCCGGCATGTTTTCGGCTCGGTGCAGGTGGTGTCCCGCCATTTGTGGCCGAGCGCCGTGCCGTTCGTCTCGCCGCAGCGGGAGCACGTCTCCGGCTCGGTACAGGTCGCCGCCGTCCATTTATGGCCGAGAGGCACACCCTGCGTCTTTCCGCAGATGGAACAGGTCTCCGGTCTTATGCATGTCGCCGGTTTCCAGCTGTGGACAAAGAACACAACGATCGCAGCCAGCGCAACGACCGCCGCCGCAACGATCGCAATCTTTTTGACCGTATCGTTTTTCGCCGGAGGGGTCTGCGGCGGCGGCGCATACGCCGCGGCGGACTGACCGGAAGTCGTTCCCGATGGTGCGCCCGCGCCGGGCCGCGGAGCTTCGGCGGGTCTCCGGCTCCCGCAGCCGGCGCAGAATTTGCCGTCATCCAGGTTATCGCTTCCGCAAAACGGACATTTCCACATATTTCTCTCCTCGCATTCCCGCAAAGTTTGTCGGATATGTCTAAAATATACCATCTGCTTTCCGAGAAAACAAGACGCATATCAACATTTTATTTTCTCTTTTTATCCGCTGTAAAATATAACGCACGGCGACGTGAGCCAAGAAGATCAAATAGAAAAAGAGAGGTTGTAATGCACTATGATCTATGGATATGCCCGTGTTTCCGCAAAGGATCAAAAAGAGGATCGGCAGCTCGACGCGCTGTATGCCGTCGGTCTTTCCCGGCAAAACATTTACATCGACAGGCGCTCCGGTAAGGATTTTGACCGGCCCAAGTATCAAAAGCTGCTGCAAAAACTGAAAAAAGACGATCTGCTCTATATCAAGAGCATCGATCGTCTGGGCCGGAATTATACAGAAATACAGGAGCAATGG
>CAVEPP010000038.1:0-10408 GCA_963617605.1 Alloprevotella sp.
CTTTATTGCATCGCTTCGACCTCGATGTTCAATGTGTGTTTTGCTCATCCCTAGTGTAAAATTGTATGGTTATTCTATCATTATTAAACTAATAAATCAAGTTGAACTATAAATTTATTATACGGATCGTGCCATGTTGTTATACTGATACGGGTGATTTCATGGCGATTGATTATGCAATGATCGGAAAGCGGCTGAAAAAGAGCCGCATGGCCGCGAAGCTGACGCAGGAGAAGGTGGCGGAAGCGGCAGATATTACAACGGTATATCTGTCCAAAATCGAAAACGGAAAGGTCACGCCGACATTGGATACCCTCGGCGCCGTCTGCGCGGCGGTGAACGCCGATCTGGGCTACGTTGTGTCCGGCTGCCAGTACAGCCAGAAAACCTACGGCAACGAACCGGTGCTGCAGCTGTTTCAGTCCTGCACGCCGGAGGTAAAGCCGATTGCTCTGGCGGTGCTGAAAGACCTTGCCGCGCTGCAAAAGGATAAGGAATAAAATAAGAAAAGCCGGAAGTCCGCGGACTTCCGGCTTTTACGTTATTCACAGAGAGGTTATTTCTTCCGTCTTGTTTCCTCGATAAACTTCTTCCAGCCGCCCTTTTCTTTGTTGACGACCTTCAGCAGCGCCTTGATCTGCGCGTCGGAAAAAACATTCGCCATGCGCGCAGCGTTGCGCCACGGCATATCGAGCACATACATGAGATTCCCGGCGTTCTCCTTGCTGCCCACGAGATTCATGACCCGCCGCGTGGCTTCCAGGGCATTATACAGTCCCTTGCCCAGCCCGCCGGGGAGGTATTTCCCGCGGGAGATGGCATCGTTGAAGTCCACCGCGCCGCGCTCTTCCCAGCGCGCGGGCGGGATGGCGTGACCCAGGAGAGCGGCGAAGCTCTCGTCGGAGACGTGGTGCACATCCGCGCGGCGGTAGACGTCGAATTCCGGCGCGGCGTATTCATCCACGGGCGCTTCGCCGGAAACATGCACTGTGTGCGCAAGCCGCAGATCGCGGCAGGAGGCGCCGACGCAGAGCTCATACTCGCCCTCCTCCACGACCCAGCGGCCCTTTGCACGGCTCCAAACGGCGAAGCTCCGTTCCGTAAGCGGAATAAAGACGGTCTTTTCCTCGCCGGGCAGCAGCTCCACGCGCGCAAAGCCCACGAGCGAAAGCGCAGGGCGCAGCATACCGCCGGTTTTGCTGCGGACATAGAGCTGCGCAACCTCCGCCCCGGCGCGGCTGCCGGTGTTTTGCACCGTGAAGCTCACGCCGCCGGGCGAAAATTCGCCGGGCGCATAGGAAAATTCCGTATAGCTCAGCCCATAACCGAACGGGTATTTGACGCGCTTGTGCGCGCTTTCGTAGTACCGGTAGCCGACGAACAGCCCCTCGCGGTACTCACACGTTGCTTCACGCCCCGGATACCACGGCGCGCAGGGCGTGTCCTCGAGCCGGACGGGCATCGTCTCGGCCAGTCTGCCGCAGGGATTCGCCTCGCCCGTGAGCAGCGCGGCGCACGCCGTGCCGACGGCCTGCCCGCCGAGATAGAGATGCAGCACCGCACGGGCAAACACGTCCCATGTCATCTCCACCGGGCTGCCGCACTGCAGCACGACGCCGACATTCGGATTGACCTCCGCGATCTCACGCAGCAGATCGAGTTGGTTTCCGCGCAGACGCATATGTTCGCGGTCGTACCCCTCGGTCTCACTGCCCTCGTCCAGACCGAGGAAGAGCAGCACCTTATCGCTTTGCGCGGCAAGCTCCTTCGCCCGGCGCAGCAGCCGCGGCGCGGCGGCTCCGCTGCGGAGAAATCCCTTTTCGTATCCGGTGACGTTCACACCGGAAGCGCGCAGCGCGTCGAGCGGCGCATCCACCTGCGTGGGATTGACGCGCGAGCTGCCCGCGCCCTGATAGCGCGGCACGGCGGCAAAATCGCCGATGACAGCGACGCGCTCGCCTCGCCGCAGCGGGAGAAATTCCTTTTCGTTTTTCAGCAGCACAGCAGATTCCGCCGCGGCTTTCGCGGCGAGCGCGTGGTGCGCCGTGCCGTCGAAAACGCCGCCGCGCGCAAGCGTTTTCTGCGCGGTGAACACAAAGTCCAACACATGATCCACCTGCTCGTCGAGAAGGGCCTCGTCGAGCGTTCCGTTCTGCACGGCCTCGACGATGTGCCGGTCGGTCTCGCCGTTTGAGGCGGGCATTTCCAGCGACGACCCGGCGCGCACGGCGGCGACGCGGTCGTTGTTGCCGCCCCAGTCGGAGACAACGAGCCCGTCAAAGCCCCACTCGCCGCGGAGGATATCGCGCAGCAGGTGCTCATTTTCGTTGCAGTAGGTACCGTTCAGGCGGTTGTACGCCGTCATAAGAGAGCGCACGCCGCCCTCTTTGATCGCAGTCTCAAACGCCGGGAGATAGATCTCGCGCAGCGTCCGCTCGTCCATCACGGAATCGGTCGCCATGCGGCGCAGCTCCTGCGAGTTTGCGGCAAAGTGCTTCACGCACGCGCTCACGCCGGTGCTCTGTATGCCGCGGATCATCGCCGCGGCGAGCTTGCCGGAGAGCAGCGGGTCCTCGGAAAAATACTCAAAGTCCCGTCCGCAGAGTGGGCTGCGCTTGATATTCACGCCCGGCCCGAGCACCATGCCGATGCCCTGCGCCACGGCCTCCTCGCCGAGCGCGCGGCCGACGTCGGAGAGCAGCGTCTCGTCCCAGCTGTTTGCAAGCGCGCTCGCCGTCGGGAAGCACGTCGCGGGAACGGAGCGGCCAAGCCCCAGCGCGTCGGAATCGCTCTCCTGCTTGCGCAGACCGTGCGGGCCGTCCGTCATCATCTCGGACGGGATGCCGAGCCGCTCCACGGCCTTCGTGTGCCAGAAATCCAGCCCGGACGTAAGCCCCGCTTTTTCCTCCAGCGTCAGTTTCGCAATGAGATCGGCGTATTTCATGTGCGCGCCCTCCCCTACATTATAAGTAATTGCATCATAGCAAAAAATCCGCCCGGCGGCAATATGCACCGACGGGCGATAAAGAATTTGATTCAGTTTTCGATGATCCGCTCCACGCGCGGCGAAAGGGCGCTCGTGAGCGCGCACCCCTCGTTCGCGCCGCAGAAGTTTGCAACGTCCTGCGAGAGAAGGGCGTTTCCCGCGCGGTCAAAGCCGAAGAGCGTGACTTCCTCTCCGATCTGAACATCCATGCCGGTCACATCCACCATGCACTGATCCATACAGCACGCGAGCAGCGGCCGGCGCACTCCGCACACAAGGATGTCCCCGTGCATCTCCACGAGCGGGAGATAGAGCCCGTCGCCGTAGCCGACACCGACGAGGGCTATATCCGCGTCGTGATCGAGCGTATACACTCCGCCGTAGCCGAGCTTTTCCCCGGCGCGGCGGCGGTGGACGGCCATGACGCAGCTGCGCCACGAGGCACATTCGCACACATTCCCGCGCGGCTGCGTCGGGTGGTCCATGATGAGCCGCCGCCCGAGACGCACGGCGTCGAAGTGGTATTCGGGGTAATACTCGCTCCCAGCGCTGTCGCAGATGTGGCGCATCGGCACAGCAAAGCCCGCGCGCTCGACCTGCTCGACGCTGCGCAGCAGAAGCTCCGCCTGCGCACGGCAGAGCTCCGGCTTTGCGGTATCGGCAAAATGGGAGTAGACGCCCGCGAGCTTCATGCGCTCCCCGGCAGCGGAGAGCTCCTTTAGAAGCGCTTCCAGCTCGTCCCCCGGCGTCACGCCGACGCGGTGGAGACCGGTGTCGATTTTGATTTGTATTTTGACTTCCGTCTGCGCCGCTTCCGCCGCCGCAGCAAGCACAGGCAAAAGCCCAAGCCGTCCGGCGGTGAGTGTGAGATGCGCGTTCACGACGTCGGAGATGGCGCAGGGCAGGGGATTGCCGAGGATCAGCGCGTCCTTTTTGATGCCGAGCGCGCGCAGCGCCAGCCCCTCGGACACATGCGCGAGCGCGAACGTATGAATACCCGGCAGCGCCGCGAGCGCCGGAGCAGTAAGCGAAAGACCCAGTCCGTAGGCGTCGCACTTGAGCACCGGGATGATCTCCGCGCCGGGCGAGAGCGTTTTTTCGATAGCGGCGACGTTGGCGCGCAGCGCGTCCGTATGCACGGCCAGATAGGAATTATTCAAACTATTCATATAATAATCCATAAAATTGCCTCGGAAATATTCACATATTCACCGTGTCCATGCATATCAAAAACGCCGGACGCAGCAGAAAAGGCTTGGAAACGATGCATATTATATTGTATAAAACGCGTTTATGCAAGAGAAACCTCCGGCTTTTGGCAATATGCCCAAAAACGGCGGAAGAAAAGCGGCAGAAATCGAATTTAAAACCATTGACTTTGTATAAATATGCGACTATACTATGCCCAACCTGAAACAAATTCATTCCCGTTGAATGGAAAGGAAAGAAAAGAAATGAAAAAGATCACAGCAATCGTTCTGGCTCTGCTCATGGTGCTGAGCCTCGCTGCCTGCGGTAGCGCTTCGTCCGAAAACAAAACGCTCATCATGGCGACTTCCGCCGACTATCCCCCGTACGAGTTCATCGTCCTCGACGAAAAGAACGCGCAGCAGTACGTCGGCATCGACGTCTCCGTCTCTGAGGCGATCGCCGCGGACATGGGCAAAGAGCTCCAGGTCGTGAACATGGACTTCGACAGCCTCATGGCCGGTCTCCAGAAGGGCGACGCCGATATCGTCCTCGCCGCTATCGAGGTCACCGAGGAGCGTCTCGAAGCCGCCGATTTCTCCGATCCCTACTACACCGACCTGCCGGCCATGATCCTCGTGAAGGCCGATAAAGCCGGCGAGTACACCAGCCTTGATTCCTTCTCCGGCAAGAGCGTCGGCGCGCAGACCGGCACGACCAAGGCCGACGTTGTGACCAACGACATGCCCGGCGCGAATCTCGTGGCTCTCACGAGCGTGAACGACCTTGTCAACCAGCTCGTGTACGACAAGGTGGACGCCATTGTTCTCGACGGCGCCGTCGCCACGCAGTATGCCAAGTCCAACAGCGATCTCGTCGTGGCGGACGTGAGTCTCGGCGAGGCTCTGCCCTACTGCGTCGCCGTGCAGAAGGGCGACCCGAAGGGCCTGCTGCCCTCCATCAACGCGACGATCGCCAAGCTCGTTGCCGACGGCAAGATCGAGCAGTTCATCGCCGATGCCGAAGCTCTCAGCGATCAGGCGATCGAGTAAGCTAACCGTACATCCTTCTCTTTGAAGCATGTGCGCCCTGTCTGAAATTCAGGCAGGGCGCATATGTGCCGTTTCTCCCCCGCTTCCAAATACAGAAAAGGTCAAGGAATAGTATTATGTGGTGGTCCAATCTGTTTGCCGGTATGTCCCCGGCGAACTTCTTCAATTTCTCCTTCCTGCCGAAGTATCTCTCCTTCTTCGTGCAGGGGCTGGAGTATACGCTGCTGCTCTCAATCATATCGGTCGGCCTCGCGGTCATTCCGGCGCTCGCGCTCGCGCTCATGCGTCTGAGCCGCAACAAGATCGTGCGGAATCTCTCCGGCGCGTATATTGCCGTGTTCCGTTCCACGCCGATGATGGTGCAGCTCTACATCATTTTCTACGGCCTTTTCAGCGTGATCAAGATCCCCTCGGTCGTGATTCTGGGCTTCATCGATCTCTCCCGCTTCATTCCCGGTGTGGTGGCGCTCGCGCTCAACTCCTCGGCGTATGTCGCGGAGATCATCCGCGCGGGCATTCTCGCCGTGGACGGCGGGCAGAACGAGGCGGCGCGCTCGCTCGGTCTCAGCTCGTGGCAGAGCATGAAGCTCGTCGTGCTGCCGCAGGCGATCAAGAACATCCTCCCCGCGCTCGCCAACGAGCTCGTCACGATGGTGAAGGAATCGTCCATCTGCTCGGTGCTCGGCATGACGGAGCTCATCTGGGGCGCCAAGACCGTTGCGACGACGACGTATAAGACGCTCTCGCCGTACGTTCTCGCAGCGCTCGTGTACTTCGTCATCAACTACCCGGCCAGCAAGGCCATCGAAGCGATCGAAAGGAGAATGCGCCGTGGCGACAGGATCTGAACTCATCCGCGTTGAGAATGTAACAAAGAAATTCAAGGGCGGCGTCGTGGCGCTCAACGAGTGCTCGCTCAGCATTTCGCGCGGCGAGGTCGTGGCGATCATCGGGCCGTCCGGCAGCGGCAAATCCACGCTGCTCCGCTGTCTCAACCTGCTGGAAACGCCGACGTCCGGCCACATCTATTTTGACGGCGTGGACATCACCGACAAAAAGGTGGACATCAACCTCCACCGCCGGAAAATGGGCATGGTGTTCCAGCACTTCAATCTCTTCCCGCACAAGACCGTGATGCAGAACATCACGCTCGCGCCCGTCACGCTCAAGCTCAAGACCGAGGACGAGGCGAAAAAGCGCGGCATGGAGCTTCTGGAGCGCATCGGCCTTGCGGACAAGGCGAACGAATATCCGAACATGCTCTCCGGCGGACAGAAGCAGCGCATTGCGATCGTCCGCGCGCTGTGCATGGAGCCGGACGTGATGCTCTTCGATGAGCCGACGAGCGCGCTCGACCCCGAGATGGTCGGCGAGGTGCTCGATCTCATGCGCCAGCTCGCCGCCGACGGCATGACCATGGCGGTCGTAACGCACGAGATGGGCTTTGCCCGCGAGGTAGCGAGCCGCGTCATTTTCATGGACGGCGGCGCGATCCTTGAGGAGAACACGCCCTCCGAGCTTTTCGACCATCCGCAGAATCCCCGCACACAGACGTTCCTTTCGAAAGTGCTGTAATGCTCTCACCAAACTTTTCTTTTTAAACGTTGGTCGCCCCAAAGATTTTTCTTTGGGGCGGCTTTCTTTTTCAGGCCGGTTTCAGGGAGCGCCGGTACAGTAGCATCATCCAAAGCAAAGGAGGCCCCACCATGAGCGCATATACTTTTGAACGGCGGGAGCTCAAATACCGCATCACGGACGCGCAGCGCGCCGCGCTCGAAGCCGCGTTCGGCGCGCGGATGATCCCGGATGAGCATGGCGAGAGCACCATCTGCAATATATATTACGATACGGCCGATTACCGGCTCATCCGCGCCTCGCTCGAAAAACCGGCGTACAAGGAAAAGCTGCGGCTGCGCAGCTACGGCGTGACTGAGCCGGGCGGCGAGGTGTTTCTCGAACTCAAAAAGAAATACAAGGGCATCGTCTACAAGCGGCGCATCACGCTGCCGGAGGACGCCGCCGGAGAATTTATCGCCGGACGCGCCCCGCTCGGCGAGCACGGGCAGATCGGGCGGGAGATCGAATACTTTACCGCTTTCTACGCCCCCCTTCTTCCGGCGGTACATCTCTCCTATGAGCGCAGCGCGTGGTTTTCGCGCGAAGACCGCGACCTTCGCATCACGTTCGACCGAAACATCCGTTTCCGGCAGGAGGATGTATCGCTCACTCTCCCCGCCGGAGGGCAGCGCATTCTCCCCGAGGGCGAATCGCTCATGGAGATCAAGGCCGCGGCCGCCCTCCCGCTCTGGCTCACAGCAGAGCTTGACACGCTCGGTATCTACCAGAGCACCTTTTCCAAATACGGCGAAGCCTACAAAACCATTCTCGCCGACGCGCGAAAAACTTCCGGAGGTAAAACGGCATGAACTCTTCGATCTTTGCAAGCATTCTCTCGTCCGGCACGCTCACCGCCGGGCAGTTTCTTCTCCTTTTTTTCACGGCGCTCGCGCTGGGGCTTATCATCGCGCTTGTCTATTCGCGCTGCGGCGACTGCACGAAGAGCTTTGCCGTCACGCTCGCGCTGCTGCCGGGCATCGTGTGCGTCGTGATACTGATGGTCAGCGGAAGCATCGGCGCGGGCGTAGCGGTCGCGGGTACGTTCTCGCTCGTGCGCTTCCGCTCCGCGCCCGGCACGGCGCGTGAAATTCTCGCGGTGTTCCTTGCGATGGCCGCGGGCCTTGCCTGCGGTATGGGCTGCGCCGCGGTCGCGGCGATATTCACGGTTCTTGTGTGCCTTCTCTATGCGCTGCTCTCCCGCTCTCACTTCGGCGAGGAGAAAAACGGCGACAGGCACCGGACGATGCACATCACCGTGCCGGAATCGCTCGAATACGCCGGGGCGTTTGACGACATTTTCGATACCTATACCGAGAGCCGTCGTCTCGTGCGCGTCAAGACCACCAGTCTCGGCAGCCTGAACCGGCTCACCTACGATATCATGCTCCGCCGCGCCGGAGAGGAGAAGGCGTTCATCGACGCGCTCCGCTGCCGGAACGGAAATCTGGAGATCAGTCTCACGCAGCACGCCGCCGAGGGCTGCGAGCTGTAAGGAAAGGAGATCATCCCCATGAAAAAGGCCCTATCTTTTATACTCGCTTTTGCGCTCTGTCTCTCGCTCGCCGGGTGCGGCAGCGCCGAGGCCGCGAGCGACGGCACCCCCTCCGGCGCCGTCTCCGCCGCCGACAGCACCGCCGCGGTATCGGAGGCCGAGCTTCTCGCCGCCGAAGCGGAGGCCGAGGAGGATGTGGAAACGGCCGTCACGGTCACGCTCTCGGACGGCGCGTCCAGGGCCGACGGTGCGGGCGTCACCGTCTCCGGCGATACGGTCACCATTACCGCCGGGGGCAGCTACCGCATCACCGGCACGCTCACGAATGGGCAGATCATCGTGAATGCGCCGGAGGAAAAGGTCGTCCTTGCGCTCGACGGCGTTTCGGTCACCTGCGAAAACAGCGCGGCGCTTTACGTGGTCAAGGCGAAAAAGGTCATTCTCTCCCTCGTCTCCGGCAGCGAAAACTCTCTCGCCTCCACGGGCGAATACATCCAGACGGACGACAACACCGTGGACGCCGCGATTTTCTCCAAGGATGATCTCACGATCAAGGGCAGCGGCGCGCTTGCCGTTTCGTCCGGGACCGGCCACGGCATCGTCTCCAAGGACGAGCTGAAGATCAAGAGCGGCACAATCACCGTCACGGCAGAAAAGAAAGGCATGGCGGCCAACGACCTCGTGGAGATCACCGGCGGCAGCATCACCATAGCGAGTGGCAAGCACGGCATCCACTGCGACGAAGCGCTCACGATCTCCCACGGCACGGTAAACATCACGAAATCCTTTGAAGGGCTGGAAGCCAAAACCATGGAAATTTCCGGCGGCGATATTTCCATCGCCGCGAGCGACGACGGGCTGAACGCTACCGACTCTGCTTCCGGCACAGAGGCGGACGGATGGGGCTGGGGGTTCGGCGGCGGCATGGACGAAGCGCAGGAAGGCGTCTATATCCTCATCTCCGGCGGAAAGCTCACCGTGAACGCCTCGGGTGACGGCATCGACTCCAACGGTGATCTCATGATCACCGGTGGCGAGATCTATGTGAGCGGCCCGACGAGCGACGGCGATGGCGCGCTCGACTACGCCGGGACCGGCACGATCACCGGCGGCACGATCGTCGCGGTGGGCTCGTCCGGCATGGCGCAGAGCCTCTCGTCCGATACGCAGGGTGTGATACTGCTCACACTCTCCGGCAAGCAGGACGCCGGAAGCACCGTGACGCTCAAAGACGCCGACGGCGCAGTTCTCGCCTCGTTCATGCCGGAAAAGGCATACAGCTCGGTCGTCATCAGCGCGCCGGGCATGGAAAGCGGCGGGACGTACTCTGTCGCGTGCGGCAGCGAGAGCCGGAGCGTCACGTTGGAGGGCTATACCTACTCCGAGGGCGGCTTCGGAGGCTTCGGCGGCGGGAAACCCGGCGGCATGGGCGGTGGGTTCGGCGGAGGCCGTCCGGGGGGCGATTTCAGCGGCGAGCGTCCGGACGGAACGCCGCCGTCCGATTTTGACGGAGAACGCCCCGACGGAACACCGCCCGATGGCTTTGACGGTGAGTTTCCTGACGGAACCCCGCCATCGGATTTTGGCGGCGGCAGTAAACCGAACGGCACACCGCCCGCCGGATCCTCCGGCGGCTCGGCCGGGCAGAGCGCCTGACGTCCCGCTTCACGGGCATAAAAAGTTGATAGCCGCAGCGTTTTTTCCCGCTGCGGCTGTTCTTGTGCTTTGGGCCGGGATCTGATACTATTATTATAATTTATTATAGCTTATAACCCGCAAATCCGAACGGACGGAGGCAGGATATGATCTTATACTTTTCCGCAACGGGCAACTGCAAATATGTCGCGGCGCGGCTCGCGCGGGCCACGGGGCAGGAAGCGCTCTCTATCGTGGACTGCATCCGGGACGGACGCTGTGCTTTTGAAGATGAAACGGTCGGCATCGTATCCCCCACCTACTTCTGGGGGCTGCCGAGCATCGTGGAGGAATTTCTTCAAAACGCCTCCTTTCGCACCGACTATCTGTATTTCGTTGCCACCTACGGGACGACGCCCGGCGCTATCGGCGCCATCG
>CAVEPP010000039.1:0-10280 GCA_963617605.1 Alloprevotella sp.
GGCCTCGCTCGTTCCCATGGCGATGCCGAGTATGCTCGTGTCCTCCAGGCTGATCGCCCCGGCCAGCGCCGTGACGTCGCCGTCGTTCACGACGCAGTAGGGCACATCGCCGAACGTATCGGTGATGGCGCGGATGTAGATATCCTTGACCTTCGCTTCAAAGGCGTCCTGCGGCACCTTGAGGAAAAGCGAGGCGTTCATCGTGCGGTTATTGATGTAAACGCCTGCGCTCGAAACGCCCACGGCGTCCACGCGCGGCAGGTGTTCGGCGGCGCTGCGGAGCGCCGAGACGATGCCGTCGTAATGGTAATCGGGGTCGGCGTTGATCTTCGGGAACCAGACGACCTCCTCGGAGTAGACCGTTTCGCCGTCGATCACGGCGCTGACCTTACGGTCGCTCCCGCCGGCGTCAAAACCGATGCGGCAGCCCTCGGTATGTCCGCCCATCGGCTTGGGGCTGTCCGAGGCCGCCGGAACGGTATCGGCGAGACAGACCTCCATCGGGTGCTCAAAGACGCTTTCAAAATAGTGGTAATCAAAATCCTGCTCGCCGCCGTCGCAGAAGACCTGCTCGCGCAGATAGCGGCAGATCGCCTCGTCCGTAACGAAAATGCGGAAGCCGCCCTTCATCCAGAGCATCGTCTTTACAAGACGGCGGATGTAGTAGCGGTCGGCGGCTTCCATCTCCGGTGTGCCGTGGATGAAGGTATGTACGGCCGCCATATCGCCGCCGGCGCGTTCGAGCGCTATGCCGATGGGCTTGCGGGCGGTCTTCAAGAATTCCTCGTTGAACCGGCCCATCGGATAAAAGCCCGGGTCGAGCGCGGGAACGTTTTTGATCTCTGCTTCAATACCAAGATAGTTCATGGACGTTTCCCCCTCCGTGTGGTGATTTTGCATAAAATTAAATGTTTTTAAGCTTTTTTCATAGTAGCATTGAAACGGGAAAAATTCAATGCTATAATCTGTCTGCTGAAGCGCCGCTTTTTTGGCGCGGACAACAAACACGAACGGAGGGATCTCTCTTGTTACCGACGGAACGCGAAAAACTGCAGTCGGCCCGCACCTGGATCGAGGCCGAGCTTGAACGCTGCGTGGATTTCTGGCTGAAAAACGGCATGGACAAGGTCAACGGCGGCGTTTACACCTGCCTTGACCGCAAGGGCGAGGTATATTCCACCGATAAATCGGTCTGGATGCAGGGACGCTGCGCCTGGGTGTTCTCCTATCTCTGCCATGTGTACGGCGTGAAGGACGAATGGCTCGCCGCGGCGAAGTCCTGTCTGGACTTTATGGAAGCGCACTGCATCAACCCCAACGCCGCGGGGCGCATGTACTTCACCGTCACCGCCGAGGGCAAGCCGCTGCGCCAGCGCCGGTACTATTTCTCCGAGGCGTTTTACGCGATGGCGAACGCCGAATATTACGGCGTGACCGGCGACACCGCGTGCCGCGACCGCGCCCGCCGGGCCTATGATCTCTACTGGGATCTCTGGCACGGCATGCCCGACCCGACCGGCCTCGGCCCGAAGACCGAGCCCGAGACCCGCACCGGCCGCGCGTTCGGCCTGCCGATGATCTATCTGAATGTGTCCAACGTGATGCTGCGCTGCGACCCGGAGAAGGGCGGGCTTTACGCCGAACGCGCGCAGGCGTGCGTGGACGACATCTTCCGCTACCACTACCACCCGGAGCTCAAGTGCGTGCTCGAAAACGTTGCGCCCGACGGCGAGGCGCGCCTTTATTATACCGAGGGGCGCACCGTCAACCCCGGCCACGACATCGAGGGCGTCTGGTTCCTGCTCGACCATGCCCGCCGCACCGGTGACAAGGAGCTGGCGGAAAAGGCGGAGCAGATCTTCAACTGGGCCATTCACGCCGGCTGGGACGAGAAATACGGCGGTCTGCTCTACTTTATCGACTGCCTGGGCAAGCCGCCCGAGGCGTATGAGCACGATATGAAGCTCTGGTGGCCGCACGACGAGATCCTCATCTCCTCGCTCATGCTCTACAAGGACACCGGCAAGACGGAATATCTCGACTGGTTTTTGAAAACGCTCGATTACTGCTGCGAGCACTTCTCCGATCCGGAGTACGGTGAGTGGTACGGCTATCTCCGCCGCGACGGTCTGCCCACCGAACCCTCGACCAAGGGCTCAACGTTCAAGGGCCCGTTCCATCTGCCGCGCATGCTGATCCTCACCGACGGCATGCTCGGAGAACTTTTGAAATAAATCCGTAAAATCCGTGAAAAACCGCATTCCCGAACACAAAGGGAATGCGGTTTTTTATGCAGGAAACGAAAATTTATTTTTTGTCAATTCGCAATAATAGACAAAAAGCGCCAAAAATTTTCGTTTACTCGGTGAGCAATCCGGCCCGTTGCGGATGTTGACAGCATATATATATAATAAAATTCGAAGGGTTTTTAGCCGGTAATTTGGTTAAAAACAAAAAAGAAGAAAGAAACATATGGAGGAGTACCATGAAGAAGTTTATTTCCCTGCTCCTGCTTGCGTGCATGCTCTTCACGCTGTGCGCCTGCGGCAGCACCGCCGATCCCGCTCCCGCTCCGGCCGAGACCGGAAACACCGGAACCGAGACCGTCGCCGATCCCCTGCGTGCTTACGCGGGCACGACGATCAACGTCATGCTGGAAAACCACCCCTCCAGCAACGCCATCAAGGAGCTCGTCCCCGAGTTCGAAGAGCTGACCGGCATTAAGGTCAACTGCGAGATCCTGCCCTACGAAGAGATGCCCGAGAAGATCCTGCTCTCCTTCAACATGGGCAGCAGCGACTATGACGTTGTTATGAACGACAGCCTCTCCATGACCGGCTACGTCTCCAACGACTACGTCTACGCGCTGGACGATTTCGTCACCAACGAAGCCATCAACCAGTTCGTCAATCTCGGCGATTTCGTGCCCACCTATCTGGAGAGCATGAAGCGCGACGGCAAGCTCTACGGCCTGCCGGTGTACGGCGAATCCACGTTCCTCATGTACCGCAAGGACCTCTTCGAGGAGTACAACCTTGAAGTGCCCCAGACGATGGAGCAGCTGATCGAGTGCGCGAAGACCATTTACGAAGGCACCAACGGCGAGATCGCCGGCATCACGATGCGCGGACAGCAGGGCATCCACGTCCTGTACACCTGGTCCGGCTTCCTGTGGGGCAACGGCGGACGCTGGTTCGATGAAAACGGCAAGATGGATCTCGCATCCCCCGAGGCTATCGAGGCCGCCCAGGTCTACGCTGATCTTCTGAACGACTACGGCCCCGAGGGTTACGCCAACTTCGGCTGGCAGGAAAACCGCCTGCTGTTCCAGCAGGGCAAGGCTGCCATGACCATTGACGCGACCGTGAACGGCGCTTACTGCGAAGATCCCTCCGGCTCCGACGTTGTCGGCAAGGTCGGCTACGCTGCGGTCCCCGCCTTTGCAGGCGCGAAGCAGTACGGCGGTCAGCACGCGCTGGCTGTCCACCCGATGTATCTCAGCAAGTTCTCCAAGAACCCCGAGGCCGCCTTCCTGTTCATGTCCTGGGCGCTCTCCGGCGAAGTGCAGAGCAAGTGCATGAGCGTTGAGCCGCACTGCGGCGTCACCTCTCTGACCGCGATGGACAGCCCCGAGTTCCAGGAGCTGTACGGCGCGTTCAAGGACGGCATGCTCGCGGCGGTGGCGGAAGCCAACCCCGACTACACCCCGCAGAATAAGGAAGCTCAGGAGATCGTCAGCCGCGTCGGTGCTGCGATGAGCCAGGTTCTCGCCGGCACGAAGACCGCCGAGGAAGCTCTGACGAAGGTCAACGAAGAAGTCAACACTGAGGTCCTGAAGTAAGGGGAGCTTTGTCCCGCAGGGACAAAAGAAAACTCCATAGACTTTAAAACGGCAGCTTCTGCCGGCCGATACCCATTGAAATTCAGCCAAGGGCGCCGCTGGAGAACTTCTCTGACGGCGCCCGTTTTTCTATACGGCGCATTCCGCCTACTACCTCGCCCCGGAGGACACGCTTATGAGTATAGCAAAGAAAAGAACCTTCCGCTTTTTCACTTTCCCGGCGCTGTTTGTCATTCTGATCATCATGATCCTGCCGATGATCTTCTCGATCTACATCATGTTCAACGATGTGAATCTGCTCGAGGGCGGCAAATTTGTCTGGGCCGGGCTGGGAAACTTTAAAAAATTCTTCCATGACGAACGCGCGCTCCATTCCATCTGGGTCACAGTAAAATACCTTGTCGGCGTTCTGGTGCTGGAAACGGGTCTTGGACTCATCATCTCGTTTTTCCTGGACCGGAAGTTTTTCGCCAAGCCCGTGGTACGCGCTCTCGTCATCATTCCGATGTTTATGACGCCGGTCGTCGCCGGTCTGATCTGGCGCGCCTTTTTCGATACGAACAACGGCATCGTCAACTGGCTTTTGAGCCTTGTCAATATTCCCATGGTGGACTGGCTCGGCAACACGAAGACGGCGCTGCCGTCGCTGATGATCACCGATATGTGGCAGTGGACGCCGTTCATGGTGCTGCTCATCATGGCAAGCCTGGACTGCGTGCCCACCGACCAGATCGAGGCCGCCATGATCGACGGCGCGCACGAGATGCAGATCATCCGCCATATCAAGCTCCCGTTCATCCTGCCCACAACGCTCATCGCCGTCGTCATGCGCTCGATCGACGCGGTGAAGCTCTTCGACACGGTGTACGTCATGACGAAGGGAGGGCCGGGCATGGCGACGGAAATGGTCAACATGTATTCCTACATCGTCGGCTTCCAGCATTTCCGCATCGGCTATGCCACCACCATTAGCTTCATCTTCACCATGGTCATCACGTTCCTGCTCACGAAGATGATCCAGGTCACCAAAGCCGTTTGAAAGGAGGAAGACAATGTCGGATCACACCAAAAAAATTGCCCGCCACATCACCGGGCGGACGCTGTTCTGGATCGTTACGGTCATTTTGCTGATCTTCTTCCTCGCGCCGCTGCTGTGGCTGATCTCCACATCGTTCAAAAACTACAAGGACGCCTTTGCCATCCCGCCGAAACTCTTCTTTTCCCCGACGCTCGATAACTACCGCAAGGTGTTCGGCAACGCGGACTTCTTCGGCTATATCCGCAACAGCATCATCTGCTCGGTCGTCCCGACGCTGATCGGTCTGATCATCGGCGTTCCGTGCGCGTATGCCATCGCGGTTTTTGAAAGCAAGCAGAGCAAGAAGCTCTCGCTCTTCATTATGAGCGTGCGCATTGCCCCGCCGATTATGAGCCTGCTGCCCAACTACATCATCTTCTCGCGGCTCAAGCTGCTCGGCACCTTCTGGCCGATGCTGCTGCTCTACACGCTCATAACGCTCCCGCTCGTCATATGGCTGATGCCGGTCTATTTCCGCGACGTGCCCATTTCGCTGCGCGAGGCCGCCATCATCGACGGCTGCACCGAGTGGCAGGCGTTTTTCAAGGTCATGCTCCCGCTCGTCAAGGCGTCCGTCGCCGCGACAGCGATCATGTGCATGGTCATGACGTGGAACGAATTCCTCATCGCGCTGCTCATGTCGGGCCGCGGCAGCCAGACCCTCCCGGTCGCCGTCACGTCGTTTATGACGTTCCAGGGCACCGAATGGGGCCCCATGTGCGCCGCCGCGACGATCATCATGATCCCGATGATCGTGTTCGGCTTCTTTGTCCAGAAATACTTTGCCCGTGGTATGGTAAACGGCGCAGTGAAAGGTTAATCGACGCAACGCAAAAAGCATAAAAGGAGGATCCTTATTATGAAAGAAACCTGGAAAATCGGTATGATCGGTCTCGGCATTATGAGCACCGGCATCACCAACAACTTCATCAAGACCGGCAACGACGTGATGGTGTACGACACCAACCCCGAGGCCGTTGCCAAATTCGCGGACAAGGCCAAGGTCGCCGCGGATCTGGCCGAGCTCGTCACTTCCAACGAGGTCATCTGCATGGTGCTGCCCGGCTCCCACGTGGTCGAACCCGTTGTCGGTCAGATGCTGGAGATCGGCGTGGAAGGCAAGATCATCATCGACTTCAGCACGAGCTATCCTCTGTCCACCCAGATGCTGTACGGCAAGGTGAAGGCTGCCGGCGGCCAGTACTGCGATATCTCCATGAGCGGCTCACCCATCGGCGCGGCGGAAGGCACGTTCGACCTGCTCTTCGGCGGCGATCCGGAGATGTACGAAGCACTCAAGCCCGCCATCGGCAAGATCTGCAAGCAGTTCTATAACTGCGGCGGCTCCGGCCAGGGCAACAACTGCAAGCTGTTCACGAACTACCTCTCCGCGACGGAGGTCGTCCTCTTCGGCGAGATCTTCGCGCTGGCGGAGAAGATGGGCTTTGACACGAAGCTTCTCCACGAGATCAACACCGAGGGCGACTGCAACAGCAGCTTCTACCAGTTCGTCGCGCCGAAGATGGTCAGCAAAGAGTATACGCCCGCGTTCTCGCTGGACTACTGCATCAAGGATCTCGGCTATCTCAAGCGCATGCTGGAAGAGTTCAAGGCCAACTCCCTCGTTCTCGACGGTGCGCTGAACACCTTCAAGGAAGGCCACATGCTCGGCTACGGCAGCCACGACTGCTCGGAAGCCCACCGCGTCAGCCTCTTCAATCTCGGCCTGGATCATTGATCCATACCCCCAAATGAAAAATCTCCCCGGCAGGTTCATCTGCCGGGGAGATTTGTGCTTGTCAAAAATCTTTTTGACAAGCACTCAAACGAGACCCACTGCGTTGGGCTCTCGTTTGAAAAGGCTGCGGCTCGCCGCAGCGCACTCGCTTCGCTCGCACGTTTGCGAGCCGAGAGGTATTTTCTCCGACGTACACGCCGCCGGAGAAAATGATCAAAACTTTATTTGCGCCTGCGGGCGCAAACTCTGCGAGGCTTTTTGACATCTGAAGCCGCCTTCCGGCGGCTTCTTGAAAGACCAATAGTTAGCTCATTCTAACTACGAGTTAGCAAATGCTAACGGACGATCGGAGGAAGAGCGATGAAGGTATATGCCTTTGGGGAGGAGACCGCCCCGGCGATACTGCTCCTGCCCGGCACCTGCTGCCATTGGAAGAGCAATTTCGGCCATGTTATCCCGCTGCTGGCGAGGGAGTACCGGGTGCTCTGCGTGAGCTACGACGGCTTTGACGAAACGGAGAATACCGAGTTTCCCACCATGATCGAGGAGACCGAAAAGATCGAAGCGTATATCAAAGCGCATTGCGGCGGACACATCCGCGCGGCCTATGGCTGCTCGCTCGGCGGCTCGTTTGTGGGGCTGCTCGCGGCGCGGCGGAACATCCGTATGTTTGACATCTCTTCGTTGTACCAAGATAGGTTCTCGATGGGGTTATCGGTCGGAATGCCAAGCGCCTGCTTGAGCCGAAACTCGCATAAGGCATGAGCATCTGTGCCTTCGGCGGCGTAGTCGCTGCCTTTATCCTCGTAGGCTTCACACAGCCTTGCAGAGGGTGGGCAGTTCAGCCACCGTTCGGAAGACGATCATCAACAAAATGCAGGCAATCGAAGAACCGAAGGCCCTGCCGTCTGTTGATGTGGATGAGACTACGGCAGGTGCCCTTAACCTGAACGAGGACGGCGAGGTTGAAATTCCGAGAGAGCAGGTCATCGGAACGGCAAGCGAGCTTTTCGGCGATAAGGTTTATGCAGACGTTGAGGATCAGCTGGCGGCAGCCGTGGAGGAAATCCAGAAGAATGCGGAAATGACTCCGAATCCCAAGAAGGATGAGTTAAAGACGCTCCGCGAACAGTTCTCAAAGCCGATTGCGGACACGCTTATGGATTCTGCGAGAGCGCAATATGGCGGCGACTTGAAAAAGTCCACCCAGAATCAGTTGGAGCGCAAAATACAGGAGACTACGGACACGGTCGTAAACCGTGAGTATGGCGATTACACCATCAGGGATAATCAGCTTGTCCGGGAGCGCGATGATAGGATCCGTGAGGCACAGCGTTCCGGCGCTGCGATGGCGGAAATTACGCAAATTGATGAGGAGTACGCCGCAAAACGTTTACAAGGCTATCGTGATATGGTCAGCAGCATTAACGAGAAGCTCCACAGCGATGAGACGGTAAAAAAGGCTGCGGAAACCATTGTTGAAACGATAGAAACCGAAAAGCTGAATGCGGAAAAGGACTCTATCGAAGGCAGTGTCCGTGACCATCTGCGCGGTTTCTCCCGTACTATTCCGGCATTTCTCATGGCTTACGGCGATGAGAATACCACGCTTGCGAACTTTGACGCTCTTGTGCCGGACGAGGTGTTCTGGGAGGTCACCGTCAATCCGCAGAACGGGCAGGGCGTGACCCTCGACCAGTTCCGTATGCTGCGTGACGGCGGGGACTATGTGTCGGAAAGCGGTGAACAGAAGCACTTTGACGGGCACCTGTTTGACGAGGTCGTGTTTAACGATGCCGTGCAGGAGTTTATGAAAAAGCGTGCCGAGCTTGCAAATTATTTTGAGCCTGACCACAAGGGAGATATCTTTGATTTTATCCCTCACCAGCGCACGAATCAGATATTCACGCCGAAAAAGGTCGTGAAGGACATGGTGGACAGGCTCGAGCAGGAGAATCCGGGGTGCTTTGATGATCCTAATGCGACATTTGCCGACCTCTATATGAAGTCGGGCATGTATGTGACGGAGATTGTGACGCGGCTCTATCAGAGCAGGCGCATGAAAGCGTTGTACCCCGACGATGCCGAGAGGCTGAATCATATCTTCGCTAAACAGGTATACGGCTGCGCCCCGACGGAGATCATATATCGGATCTGCCTGCGGTATATCCTCGGATTCAGCGATGAGATACACATTGAGAAAAACAATATCCGCCTTTGCGATACCTTGAAGTATGCAAAGAGCGGAACGATGGAAGAGGAAATGCGTAGGCTTTTTGAGCTTTAATGTGTACGGCTGCGAGTTCGTTGGCAATAAAGGCGGCGGCAGCATGGGTTGACGGAGGAAAGCCATGTTCGGAAAGAAAAAGAAGCAGCAGGAACCGATCTGTGATGTTACCCAGAAGGTAGCGAAAACTTGGTGGGGCGGCACAAAACTGGTTCCTACAACAAAATCAGAACAGAAAAAAATGAAGGCAGAAATTCTTAAAAGAAATCCCAAGGCTACAGTTCTTGACAGTAAAGCAAAAAAGCGAAATGAGCTGGAGTGGATTGACCGTATCGAGAAATTTGATGCTTTCATGAATGATTAAACAAGGGAGGCTTCTCTAATGGCATATGGGAAATCAATAGAGCTGTTCCTTGTAAACGGTACAGCAGACAGTTTAATAACAGCGGAATTATCCAACTGGAACGGTAAAGCCATAAAGATTCCTCGTATCGAAGTGGCTTCGTGCAGTCGCGATGACATTTCCCAAGCAGGAGTTTATTTTCTGTTTTGTAAAGAGGACGATGGTACAGATTCCGTTTATATCGGCGAGGCAGAAAATGTAAAAGAACGTCTCGTGCAGCATCTGCGTGATTATCAGTCTGAAAAAGAAAAGTTTTACTGGAATACAGCTGTAATTTTTGTGGGCAGAGACCTTAACAAAGCACTCATCAGATATCTTGAAAATCGCTTTGTTGAGATCGCGAGAAGCTGCAAGCGTTATGTAGTACTAACCAAGAATACATATCGCAATACGGTGATGAAAGAGTCCCAAGTTGCAGTAATGGAAGAGTTCGTGGATAATGTTAAAATTCTCATCAATGCGTTGGGATATAAAGTTTTAGACCCGCTGCTGCAAATTGGTGCTGATGCCGCTACCGCTGATGACGAGGAACTATTCATTAACACCGGCAGTACATCTGCCGCCGGAATGGTGACATCTGAGGGCTTCGTGGTTCTCAAAGGATCCGTGGTAAATGAAAAGACATCAGCAAAATCACTAAGTGCTGGAATGAAGAAACTCCGAGACAAAATTTTCGCAGAGGGTAAGATTGAGAATATGACCACAACGGAAGATATTTTATTCTCCAGTTCCTCTGCAGCTGCTGATTTTGTGCTTGGTTATAGCGCAAGTGGCCCTCGCACATGGAAAGCCAAAGATGGTCGTACACTTAAAGAAATCGAGGACAGCACTACGGTGGATTAAACCATTTAATTTTGCTATACCTTTTAATTATTCCAAAATCAGCACACCGCAAGGATTATATTCCACGGTGCAGCCGGACTTGTAAACGGCAGAAATCAACAACTGAATAAAGCAAACAAGGGCTTCCGAAGTCAGCATTTGACCTCGAAA
>CAVEPP010000040.1:0-10263 GCA_963617605.1 Alloprevotella sp.
CATTCCTTAGTACAAGTATTTTACCATACTTGTCTAACTAATGGGGTGCAGTTCATCGCTCCATCGGGGTGTTCTCGCCTTATTTACTTTTTCCCAAAAAGAGAGAATTTCTTCTTCTCATAAGGCTCCGAGCGGATCGCCGTGATCGTGTACCCGGTGCCATCAAGCACACGATGCAGCTCTTCTTCGCTCAGCGGCTCTTCGGAGATGATCTCCGTTTCGCCTTTTGCATGAGACGAGGTGACTTTCTTCACGCGGAGGGCGTTGCGGATGGCGTCATTCACATGACTTTCGCACATTCCGCAAGCCATTCCGTCGATCGTGAGTACGGTTTTAACCATGATGTTTTCCTCCTTCGTGGCAGGAGCCGCCCATCGGACAATGGCCGCAGTTTCCGCCGCAGGACGACTTACCCTGTTTCTTGTCCTTAACGAGCGAGCGTACAATCAATACGACAATTACCGCCAGAACGATCGTAATGAGGATCGTTCCGATATTTTCCATGATCCAGCTGAGCATGAAACCTTACCTCCTTTGAGGACTTTGCTTGTTGGAAAGGATCGATTACTTAACAGCCTTGTCGCTGAGGCGGGTGGCCTCGGTGTACTTCTTGAAGAAGAGCATGTAGATGATGAACGCGAGCACGAGCACAGCGAAGATCAGGCCGATAACGTTGACGTTGCCGGTGAACAGGCCGCCGAACTGGTTGATCATCAGAGCGATGGCATAAGCGAACACGCACTGGTAGCCGATGGCGAACCAGGTCCACTTGGCATTGTTCATCTCGCGCTTGATGGCGCCGATAGCCGCGAAGCAGGGGGCACACAGCAGGTTGAACACGAGGAACGAGTAACCGGTGATCGGGGTGAACGCCGCGCCGATGTGCTGCCACACCGTGCCCTCGCCGGCCGCATAGAGGATGCCGAGCGTACCGACGATGTTCTCCTTGGCGACGAGGCCAGTGATGGAGGCGACGGTCGCCTGCCAGTTGCCCCAGCCGAGAGGCGCAAAGATCCAGCAGATCGCGCCGCCGATGGCCGCGAGGATGGAGTAGTCGATCTGGTCCTCAGACAGCATCTGGAACTGGCCGTCGACCCAGCCGAAGTACGTGGTGAACCAGACAAAGATGGTGGAGAGAAGGATGATCGTGCCGGCCTTCTTGATGAAGCTCCAGCCGCGCTCCCACATGCTGCGGAGAACGTTGCCGAGAGTCGGCCAGTGGTACGCGGGCAGCTCCATAACGAACGGAGCGGGGTCGCCGGCGAACATCTTGGTCTTCTTGAGCATGATGCCGGAAATGACGATGGCGGCCATGCCGATGAAGTAAGCGGAGGTGGAGACCCAGGCGCTGCCGCCGAAGATCGCGCCGGCGATCATGGCGATGAAGGGGACCTTCGCGCCGCAGGGGATGAACGTGGTGGTCATGATCGTCATACGGCGGTCGCGCTCATTTTCAATGGTACGCGAGGCCATGACGCCCGGCACGCCGCAGCCGACGCCGATGAGCATCGGGATGAAGGACTTACCGGAAAGGCCGAACTTGCGGAACACACGGTCGAGAACGAACGCGATACGGGCCATGTAGCCGCAGGCTTCGAGGAACGCAAGGAGCAGGAAGAGGACGAGCATCTGCGGCACAAAGCCGAGCACCGCGCCGACACCGGCGACGATACCGTCAAGGATCAGGCCGCTGAGCCATTCCGCTGCACCGGCCGCTTCGAGAGCGTTGCCGATCAGCACGGGGATGCCGGGGACCCAGACACCGTAATCCGCCGGATCGGGCTCTTCGCCGATCTCGTCGAGCGTGGCGACAGCTTCTTCATAATCCTTGAGCGTCGCGGTCTCTTCGGTAATCTCGAGGGTCTCCTCGTCTTCAACTTCGTAAGTAAATTCGCCTTCGGGGGCGGTGCCGTTTTCTTCGACGTAAGCGTCGTAGCCGTCCACGATGGCGGAAGCGTCGCCGTAAGCCTCGGCAACTTCTTCATACGCGGCGGAGCCGATGCCGAACAGGTGCCAGCCGTCGCCGAACAGACCGTCGTTGGCCCAGTCGGTCGCGGGGGCGCCGACGGCGACCATGGCGATCCAGTAAACGAGGAACATGACGACCGCGAAGATGGGCAGGCCCAGCCAGCGGTTCGTGACGATCTTGTCGATCTTGTCGGAGGTGGTCAGCTGACCGGCGTTTTTCTTCTTGTAGCAGGCCTTGATGACCTCGGCGATGTAGACGTAGCGCTCGTTGGTGATGATGCTCTCGGCGTCGTCATCGAGCTCCTTCTCGGCGGCTTCGATGTCCTGCTCGATGTGGGCCTTGACGTCGGCCGGGATGTTCAGGGACTCGAGGACCTTATCGTCGCGCTCGAACACCTTGACGGCGTACCAGCGCTGCTGCTCTTCGGGCATGGTGTGCACGGCAGCCTCTTCGATGTGGGCAATGGCGTGCTCGACCGGGCCGGAGAACTTGTGCATCGGGATGGTCTTGCCGCCCTTCGCGGCTTTGATGGCGGTCTCAGCGGCTTCCTTGACGCCGTCGCCCTTCAGCGCGGAGATCTCAACGACCGGGCAGCCGAGCTGACGGGACAGCTCCGCAACGTCGATCTTGTCGCCGTTCTTGCGGACGACGTCCATCATGTTCACCGCCAGCACCACGGGGATGCCGAGCTCGGTGAGCTGCGTGGTGAGGTAAAGGTTACGCTCGAGGTTCGTGCCGTCGATGATGTTCAGAATGGCATCGGGGCGCGTGCCGATGAGGTAATTTCTCGCTACGACTTCCTCCAGCGTGTAGGGGGACAGAGAATAAATGCCCGGAAGGTCGGTGATGATGACACCTTCATGACCTTTGAGCTTGCCTTCCTTCTTCTCGACCGTGACGCCAGGCCAGTTGCCGACGAACTGGTTGGAGCCGGTCAGAGCGTTGAACAGGGTGGTTTTGCCGCTGTTCGGGTTGCCCGCAAGGGCGATGCGCAAATCCATTTTCACGCTTCCTTTCTGCTCTCAAAAGCTTTTCTGCGGTTTGCTCTCGCTAACCGCTGCTCGAAAAAATTGGGGGGCTCTCCCCGAAAGATTTTTTACTCGACCTCGATCATCTCGGCGTCCGCCTTGCGGATCGAAAGCTCGTAGTTGCGGACGGTGACTTCGATGGGGTCGCCGAGGGGCGCTACCTTGCGGACGTAGACCTGGGTGCCTCTCGTGATGCCCATGTCCATGATGCGGCGCTTCACCGCACCCTCGCCATGGAGCTTCACGACTTTGACAGTCGAGCCGACCGGCACTTCGCGCAGAGTTTTCATGCCATTGCCTCCTTATTTAATATTTTCTTTTCTTTCCTGACTCAGACCATAATCTTGCGCGCCAGCTCATCGCTGACGGCTACGCGGGACTCCTTGACCTTCACGATCACATTTCCGCCCAGCGTGCTTACGATGCAGACCTCGCCGCCGACGGTGAAGCCAAGGTCCTCCAGATGACGCTTCGTCTCCGGATTCCCGCCGATGCGCTTTACGATCTGCGGTTCACCGACATTCGCAAGTACCAACGGCATCATGCCGCATCCTCCTTCCATATGTTAGCTCAAGCTAACATATGCGCAAAAATAAGCGGTTAGCTCTCACTAACCGCCTTATATAATAGTTAACCCGGGCTAACTTGTCAAGAGGGTACACAGCCTTTTTTCATCTTTGTATATTCGGCACAAAACGACCGGGGGCGACACGGCATCCCGTTGGAATTTCGCTTGTTTTTTGAAAACGATTGTGATATGGTAATAAATGATCCTTCAATAATCACCCAACGAAACGGAGTTTTTTTCATGGTCATGCAGGAATCCGGGGAAATGTACCTCGAAACCATATACCGTCTTTCGCGCTCTCTGCCGGTCGTGCGCTCGATCGACGTGAGCGAATACATCGGCTACTCGAAGCCCTCGGTCAGCCGGGCGATCGGCATTTTGAAGAAGCAGGAGTACATCACGGTGGACAAGTTCGGCGCGATCACGCTCACGGACAAGGGCCGCGAGCGCGCGCAGTACATCTTTGAGCGGCACACGTGTCTCACGAAGATGTTCACCATGCTCGGCGTGAACGCGGAGACCGCCGCCGAGGACGCCTGCCGCGTGGAGCACTACATCAGCGACGAAACGTTCCAGGCCATCAAGCGCCGTCTCGCGCAGTATGAGGAACAGGGCATTACACAATTATAATATAATAAAATAACAGCGCCCCTCCCCGCCGTGACTATAACGGGGAGGGGCGCTGTATATGGCCCCCTTGTGTAAAGGGGGCTGTCAGCGAAGCTGACTGGGGGATTGTCTCTTCGTCTTACCAATACACACAATCCCTCCGTCACGGCGCTATGCGCCGTGCCACCTCCGCCCCCCTCTCTGTCGCCTACGGCGACATCTCTCCCCGCCGGGGAGAGTCTGCCCTTTACACAAGAGAGGCTTTTTTAATATGTCTCAACGTTCAGCACGCGGTTTTCGCCGTCGGCCAATATCTCGATGAGCGGGCTTTCGGTGCGCTCGAGCGCAAAGTATTTCCGCGCGAGAGCGAACACCTCGTCGATGTCGTTTTTCTCCACGGCCTTCATCGCGGCGTTATAGAACTCCTGGTCGTAGGCATAGGCCCGCTCTTCGGGCGTTTCCACAGTGAGCAGCTTTACCTGCTCTCTGGTAAAGCCGCCGCCTTTGAGCGCGTCGTCCCAGGCGTATTTCCGCGCCTCCTCCATGGAAGCGCAGTAGTACACACAGTGCAGGCGGCTGACCGGCACGCCGCCGAACTCCGTCCGGCGGACATACTCAAAAATGCCCTCGACGGCGTCCTTGCGGTAGTTCTCGTTTTTGCGCAGCCCGAGATCGACGAGATCGCGGGAGGCGTACATCGCGGAATAAAACACCGCGTCAAACACCTGCCGCCCGCGTTCGAGCGCGAGCAGGAACGGTTCGGCGTATTTATAATGCCCGGCAAAGTCGTTTGTAAGGCTGGGCGCGTCTGTGTAGGAGTCCACGGAGTAATGGAAGAGGATCATTCGTCCTCTTCCTTTTCTGTTTCCGGTTCCGCTTCGGCGGGGGATCCCTCCGGCGCGGTCTCCGTCTCTTCCGTATCGGCAGACGTTTCCGTCTCCGCCGGGGCCTCTTCCGTCTCCGGTTCCCCGGCCTTTTCCGGCTCGGTGTCCGGCTCTTCGGTGGGAGTTTCCGCCGGGGTCTCGGGATTCTTTCCGTCCTTCTTTCTCGTCAGCACCGTGGCAAGGATGGCGATCACGACCGCGATGAGCAGATACGGCAGGATCTTGCCGAGCGTGCGGTAGAAGTTGGCGTCCTTCTGCACGTTTTCGTTGACGCCGCCGTTCTCCGGCGCGGCAGTGTCCTCCGGCGTGGTCTCGCCTTCGGGGACGGTAAACAGCTCGTTATAATCCATCGTGCCGAAATCGCCCTGCCATTCGACCTCGGCGGTATTGATCCAGTCGAGGAGCATGGCGTTGAAGAGCTCGTTGGCGGCGTCGGCGCGCAGCGTCATATAATCGCCCGTGCCGGAATCCTGCGAGAGGGTCTTTCCCTCGGGATCGAGCGGCAGACGGAGGATGATGTGGTAACCGTAGCTCGTTTCCACGATATCGGAGATCGCGTACTCCTCGAGCGCGCGGGTCCCGTCCTCAAACTCCTGCACCATCTGGTTTTCCGTGAATATGTAGCCGTCCGGGAAGGTGGTCATGCCGGGGTCGTCGGCTTCCGCTTTCAGCTCATCAAAGCGCGCCATCATCGCCTCGCGGTCGGATTCGAGCGCGCGCAGCTCTTTGAGCGTCGCTTCGGCCTCCTTGCGGATCTCCGCCTTCTCCTCGTCGGTCTTGTCGGTGCCGTCGTCGTTCTGCGTGAGGAAGAGGATATGCTTGCAGCGGAGATAGTTATTGTCGTTCGCCCAGGCGAGCACGTCCTCGTCGGAGAGCTTCTCGCCGTTCAGACCGTAGGAATCCTCCATGATGGCGTTGAACGCGGCGTTGCTCGAAAGGAGCGTGCGGTACGTCGCCTCGTCGAGATACGCGCTCTCGATGGCTTCCATCAGCGCGTCCACGCTGCCGTACTGCTCCACAACGCTCTGCCACTGCTTTTCGACCTCGGCGTTCACCGTTTCGGTCAGCCCGCGTTCTTCCGCCTCGGTGAGCGGGACGGTGTAGTATTTCATGCGCGCTTCAAGCGCATCGTGCATCGCTTCCTGCAGCGTCGAGCCGTCGCCCACATCGGTCGTAAAGTCGGGGATCGACATGGTATAGTTGATGAACTGGCTCGTCATGCTGGCGATGAGATAGTAGCAGAGCTTCCAGGTGACCTCCCGCCCGTTCACCGCGGCGACAACGGCGGCGCCGTCATACTTTTTGCTGGCCGCGTCGAGCTGTGCTTCGATCTGCGCATACTGCGCCTGCAGCGCAGCCTGTGCGTCCTCGGCGGAGGTGTCGGCGGAAGCATTGTCCGACGCGCTCTCGGCGGGCGCTTCGGTCGCTTCGGGAGAGGCGGTTTCCTCATCGGCGGCGAGCGCCGGGACGGTGAGCGCGCCGAGCAGCAGCACAAGGCTCATCAGCAGGGCGAGCAGTTTCTTTGCTTTCATAGGTTTTACTCCTTTTCCGCGGCGGATTCCGCCGCCGGTTTTTGCAGTTCATGCCACGCGGCGATGAGCGCGCGGGCCTCCGGAATGGGTCTTGCGCCGGGCCTGAGCTTGAGCCCCAGCCGCGGCTCGCGTCCGGCTTCGAGCTTGACGCGGTTTTTGAATTCCTTCTGCGCATAGAGCGCGGAAAGCGTTTCCATGTCGAAATTCTCTACCTTGAAATAGAGCATGTTCCCCTTCTGGGAGATGTCCGAGATCCCGGCGCGCCCGGCCTCGCCGCGCAGCAGCGCCACGTGGATGAGCGCGTTGACGGCACTCGGCGGATCGCCGAAGCGGTCGATCAGCTCGTCGGTGAGATCGTCGGCGTCGGCTTCGGTGCGGATGAGCGCGATGCGGCGGTAAAGGTCCATGCGCTGCTCGGCGCTCGGGACATACTTTTCCGGGATGTTTGCCGTGACGGAAAGATCGGCGGCGCACTCGGTGCGCACGGGCGGCTTTTCGCCCTTTTCCTCCAGCACGGCCTCTTCGAGCAGCTTTAAGTACATATCGTAGCCGACGTCCATCATGTGGCCCGACTGCTCCGCGCCGAGAAGATTGCCCGCGCCGCGGATCTCCAAGTCGCGCATGGCGATCTGGAAGCCGGCGTTGAACTCGGCAAACTCGCGGATGGCGGTAAGCCGCTTTTCGGCGATTTCCGTGAGCGCCTTGCTCGGGCGGTAGAGAAGATAGGCGCTCGCGCGCCGCGCGCTGCGTCCGACGCGCCCGCGCAGCTGGTGGAGCTGGGCCAGGCCGAGCTTGTCGGCGTCCTCCACGATGAGAGTGTTGACATTCGGGATATCGATGCCGGTCTCGATGATCGTTGTGCAGACGAGCACCTGGATCTTGCCCTCGACCATATCGTCCATGACGCGGGAGAGCTGTTCCTCGTCCATTTTGCCGTGCGCAACGCCGACAGAAACACCGCCGCCGAGCTGCTTCTGCAGCCGCAGCGCCACGTGCTCGATGTTCTCCACGCGGTTGTGGAGATAGTATACCTGCCCGCCGCGGAGAAGCTCGCGCCGGATGGCGTCGCACACCGCCTTTTCGTCCTGCTCCATCACGAACGTCTGCACTGGCTGGCGGTCGCGCGGCGGCTCTTCGATGGTGGACATGCTGCGCAGACCCGAGAGCGCCATGTTGAGCGTGCGCGGGATGGGCGTCGCCGAGAGCGTCAGCACATCGACGCCCTTCGACATTTCCTTGAGCTTTTCCTTGTGCGACACGCCGAAGCGCTGCTCCTCGTCCACGATGAGAAGGCCGAGGTCTTTGAAGGCAACGCTCTTCTGCAGCAGGCTGTGCGTGCCGATGAGAAGATCGACGCTGCCCGCAAGCGTCTTTTTGAGAATGTCCTTTTTCTGGCTGGGCGTGCTGTAGCGCGAAAGAAGCGCGATCTCGACCGGATAGCCGAAAAAGCGGCGCATCGCGGTCTGGTAATGCTGACGGGCAAGCACCGTGGTGGGCACGAGGATCGCGCACTGCTTGCCGTCTAAAATGCACTTCATCGCCGCGCGCAGCGCGACCTCCGTTTTGCCGTAGCCGACGTCGCCGCAGAGCAGGCGGTCCATCGGAACCGGCTTTTCCATGTCGTCCTTGATCTCCTGGATGCACCGGAGCTGATCGTCCGTTTCGGCGTAGCCGAACGACTCTTCAAATTCCGTCTGCCACGGGCTGTCCGGCGCGAAAGCGTAGCCCGGCGTGCGGGCGCGTGCCGCGTAGAGCTTCGTGAGCTCCGCGGCGAGCTCCTTTGCCGCAGCCTTGGCGCGGCTTGTTGTTTTTTTCCACTCCGCGCCGCCCATGCGCGAGAGCTTCACGGGGCGGTCCTCGCCACCGCCGATGTATTTTGACACAAGGTCGAGCTGCGTCGCCGGAACGTACAGGCTGTCCGACCCGGCGTAACATATTTTAATGTAGTCCTTCTCCACGCCGTCCACCGGCAGCTTAAAAATGCCGGCAAAGCGGCCGATGCCGTGGTGCTCGTGCACGACGAGATCGCCGACGGAGAGATCGGCGCAGGAGCCGAGCTTTTCGCGGTCCGCCATGGCACGGCGGCGCTTGCGGCTTCGCAGCGCGCCCGCGGCGATCTGCGTGTCGGTCAGCACGGCAAGGTGCGCCTCCGGCGCTTCGAGTCCCGCGGAGAGCGCGCCCACCGCGACCGTAGCCCGTCCCTCCGGCGGAAGAGCGCCGTTCGGGAAGCCGCGCAGCGGCGGTATGCCGTTTCGCTCGAGCATCGAAGCGAGCACGTCCGCCCGGCGCTCGTCCGAGGCGAACACCACGACGCGGAAATTATTTTCGAGATACCGCTGCACGTCGGCAAGCGCCGTTTCCGCGCTGCCGCCGTAGCTCGGAAGCTGGCGGACGTTCGTATCGAGCACCGACCGGGGGGAGAGGGGATAGCGTCCGGCGCTGAAGGCGTCCGCCATCACGACCGCGAAATCCGCGATCTTTTCACACGCGTCCTTCCACGGCAGCAGGTACTCGGCGGTCTCGGAAACGGGGAATGCGCCCTCGCGCAGGATTTTCAGATCGTCCGCGAGAGAGTCGGAAATGTCCTTCGCCTTCTCGGCGCAGCGGTTCGGCGCGTCGATATAAACGATGGCGTCCGGCGCGATAAAATCGAGCGCCGTTGAATACTCTGAGTATAATTCCGGCAGATACCGGTCGCTCCACGGAAGGGGCGCACCGGAGGAGATGAGCTCGGCATCGCGGCGAAGACGGCGCGCAAGCTCCGTCTGTTCGCGCCGCTCGGCGCGCGCGGCGCGGCTCAAAAGCGCCTTGGCGATGCTCTCCGCGCGGTTCGGGTCAACGAGCGCTTCGCACGCGGGCAGCACGCGGAACGATTCAATGGTTTCGGCGCGGCGCTGCGTGTCGGTATCAAAAAAGCCCATGGAGTCGATCTCATCGCCCCAGAACTCGGCGCGCACGGGGCGCTCCGCGCCGGGGGAGAAGATATCGAGAATGCCGCCGCGGCGCGAAAACTGGCCGGGGCCCTCCACCATGTCGCTGCGGCGGTAGCCGCAGGCGAGAAGGCGCGGCTCGAGCGCTTCGGGGCCTTCGCCCTCGCCGAGACGGAGCGTAAAGGCGGCGTTTTCGAGAATGTCCGGGGGCAGCGTGCGCTGCAGAAGACCGGACACGGTACAAACGGCAACGGGTGCGCCGGAGTAGAGCGCGTCGAGCGCACGCAGCCGCCGCTGCTCCTCCTGCCGGGAGACGACCTCGATGTCGCGCAGCGCGAGATCGCGCCCCGTGAGCTGCACAACGCTCTCGCCGAGCAGCGCCTCGAGATCGGCGGCGAGCGTTCCGGCGTTTGCATCATCGGTACAGAGCACGAAGATGGGCCGGTCGGTCTCGCGGCGGAGCATCGCCGCGCCGAGAGCGCGCATCGCGCCGCCCGACTGGGTCAAAAGGGCAGGCAAATAGCCCTCCTCGACCCTCAGAGGGAGGGTAGCAAGGGAGGGTGTCTTTCCTATGGCTTTGATTATGGCGTCCATAAGTATAGAGAATACACCTTTATCGTGTCGTTTGCAAGAAAAATCCCGGCTGCGGAGCACCGCAGCCGGGAAGCATTGGGGTCAAAGTCGCTCAAAACCAGGAGTTGGATATGGACGTATTCGCCACAACGCACAGGCAGTACAGGGAG
>CAVEPP010000041.1:0-10172 GCA_963617605.1 Alloprevotella sp.
GGCTTATAGCTGGAGTTTGTCGCGCCGGGGATGGCCTTCATGGCGGCGGTGCTGTTCGTCGCGGCGCTGTACCACTGGTAGGTGATCGTGCCGCCGTCGCTGGATGTTACCTGAATGGAGAGAAAGAAATTGGGGTTCTCATCCACGGCCATCGTGCCGCCGACGGGCTGCGTGATGATGCTGAGAGACGCCGCTTTCTTCGTCACGGTGATGCCCGCCGTGCCAGAGAGCGTCTCGCCGCCCTCGCTCTTGAAGAGGCAGGCGACCTTCCAGCCGTTCATATCGTAGGGGATGTTGGTGAGCGTGAGCGTTTCGCTGTCGCCGCCGGAGATGCTCAGCGTCGGAAACGCAGTGCGCGCGGCGGTATAGTCATAGACCTGCGTGCCGTCGGCGCTGATGATGCGCCAGACGTAGCTCGTCGCGCCGTCGGCGCGGGCGATGAAGATCGCGCGGCCGCCCTCGGTGACGGTCTCGCCGGTCGGGTTTTTCGTTGTTACGGGCGCCGCGGGCTTGGCGTTCACGGTGATGCGGCAGAAGGACGTTGTGACCGCTCCGGCGTCGTTGAGGAACTGGCAGTAGATATCCGCGCCGTTATACTCCATCGTGGCCGCAACGGAGAGGGAGCCGGAGGTCGCGCCGTCGATGGGCTTGGGGGCTTCGTCGCCCTTCTTATAATACCACTGGATGCTCGCAGCGCCGGTCGCTCCGGCGGTGAGCGCGATGGTGTCGCCCTCGGTCAGCGTCTGGCTGGTGGTGCTCACGTCCTGCGTGAGAACGGGCTTGGAGAGCACCGTCACGGTGCAGACGGAGGACTGGGTGTTTCCGGCCGTGTTCTGCACGAAGCAGTAAAACGCCGCGCCGTTGATCGAAGCGTCTACGGAAGCGATCTGATAAGCATTCGAGGTCTGTCCCTCCACGGGCGTATCGCCCTCCGGATGGACGCGGTACCACTGGTAGGAAAGCTCGCCGCCGGACGCCTCTACGGTGAGCGTGAGCGTCTGCCCTTCGATCACGGTGAGCGCCGTGGGTACGTCGGTATAGATGACGGGGGCGTCGTCCGCCAGCGCCGTCGTGCCGAGCGCGGCGAACATAAGCGCCGCCATGAAAACGGCAAAGAGTCGCTTTGAAACATAATTACGCATAGTGTATTCTCCTCCCCCGCGCCTTGCGGCGCAGGTCGAATGATCCGGTTTTGCTTTCTATGCTTTAGACGCACAAAAGCAGCAAAAAGTTTTCGGGACCCGCAAAAAATGTCCCGAAGCGTCATTTTAGCGTTTCGGGACATCTTTGTCAATAAAAGTTTGCTTCCAGGATCCGGCGGCTCAGCCAAGCTGGCGGAGCGATTCCTCGAGATTGGCGATCAGCGCTTCGAGCTTTTCGGCGCGCTCGCGCTCCGTGGCAACGACGTTGGCCGGAGCGCGGGAAACGAAGCTCTCGTTGGAGAGCTTGCGGCGCTGGTTTTCCAGGAAGCCGCGGTTTTTCGCAAGCTCCTTTTCGAGCCGTTCGCGCTCCTTGTCGAGATCGACAAGCTCGCTCATCGGCAGGAAGCAGCGCGCATCCTTTGTCACGATACTGACCATTTTGTCGGCGTCCGCCGGCACGCCGCCGGAGACGATCACTTCCCCGGCATATGCCAGACGGCAGAGATAATCGCGGCCGTTCTCAAAGGCTTCGCGGTCCTCGGTGACGATGTAGAGGTGCGGGCGCTTGGACGGCGGGACGTTCATCTCACTGCGGCGGCTGCGGATGGCACGGATGGCCTCCATGACCTTTTCAAAGCGCGCGCTCTCCGCCGGGAAGGCCATATCCTCGCGGTAGACCGGGTAAGGCTGCACCATGAGCGCATCGCCCTCGTGCGGCAGTGCCTGATAGATCTCCTCCGTGATGAACGGCATGAACGGGTGGAGCAGTTTGAGCGTTTCGGTGAGCACATGGAGCAGCACCTTCTGCGCCTGCACGCGGGCAGCTTCGTCCTCGCCGGTCAGACGGGCCTTGGTGAGCTCAATGTACCAGTCGCAGAAGCTGTCCCAGATGAAGTCATAGATCTTCTGCGCGGCGATGCCGAGCTCGTACTTATCGAGATTCTCGCCGACCTCGCGGGCCAGCTCGTTGAACCGGGAGAGGATCCATTTGTCCTCGAGTTCGAGCGTTTCGGGCAGCTCGTTTTTGTCGATCGTGAGATTCATCATCACGAAACGGGAGGCGTTCCAGAGCTTGTTGGCAAAGTTGCGCATGGCCTCGCAGCGCTCCGGGAAGAAGCGCATGTCGTTTCCGGGCGAGTTGCCGGTGATGATGTTGAAGCGGAGCGCGTCCGCGCCGTAGGTGTTGATGACCTCAATGGGATCGACGCCGTTACCGGCGGACTTGGACATCTTCTTGCCCTGCGGGTCTCGGATCAGGCCGTGGATGAGCACCGTGTGGAACGGGATTTTCTTCATGTGCTCACAGCCGGAGAAGATCATGCGGGCGACCCAGAAGAAGATGATGTCATAGCCCGTGACGAGCACGTCCGTCGGGTAGAAGTAGTCAAGATCCTCGGTCTTATCCGGCCAGCCGAGCGTGGAGAACGGCCAGAGCGCGCTGGAGAACCAGGTGTCGAGCACGTCGCTCTCGCGGCGTATGTTCTTCGAGCGGCACGCCTCGCACTCGCAGGCGTCGGTGCGGGAGACGGTCATATGACCGCAGTCGTCGCAGTACCACACGGGGATCTGGTGGCCCCACCAGAGCTGGCGGGAGATGCACCAGTCGCGCACGCCGTTCATCCAGTTGAGATACGTCTTGGCGAAGCGGTCGGGCACGAACTTGATCTCGCCGTCCTCCACAACGCGGATGGCTTCCTTCGCCAGCGGCTGCATCTTCACGAACCACTGGTCGCTCGCAAGCGGCTCCACGTCGTTGTGGCAGCGGTAGCACGTGCCGACGTTATGGACGCACGGCTCGATGGACACGAGATAGCCCTGCTCCTCGAGCTCCTGCACGATGGCTTTGCGGGCCTCGTAGCGGTCCATGCCGTCCCACTTGTAGCCGCCGGTGATCTTTCCGTCGCCGTCGAGCATCAGGTACTGCGGCAGATCGTGCCGGAGGCCGACCTCAAAGTCGTTGGGGTCGTGGCAGGGCGTGATCTTCACGCAGCCGGTGCCGAACTCCATATCGGCGTGCTCGTCGCCGACGATGGGGATCTCGCGCCCGACGAGCGGGAGCGTGACGGTCTTGCCGATCATGTCCCTATAGCGCGGGTCCTCGGGGTTCACCGCAACGGCGGCGTCGCCGAGCATCGTCTCGGGACGGGTCGTGGCGACCTCCACGCTGCCGGAGCCGTCCGTCAGCGGGTAGCGGATGTGCCAGAAGAAGCCGTTCTTCTCGACATACTCGACCTCGGCGTCGGAAAGGGCGGTCGTGCAGTGCGGGCACCAGTTGATGATGCGCTTGCCGCGGTAGATATAGCCCTTTTCGTACAGGCTGCAGAACGCCTCACGCACGGCCTTGGCGCACTGCTCGTCCATCGTGAAGCGCTGGCGCTCCCAGTCGCAGGAAGAGCCGAGCGTTTTGAGCTGCTCCACGATGCGGTCGCCGTAATGCTGCTTCCAGTCCCACACGCGGTCCAGGAACTTTTCGCGCCCGAGATCAAAGCGGGTAAGGCCCTCCTTGCGGAGCTCGGCCTCCACCTTGATCTGCGTGGCGATACCGGCGTGGTCAACGCCCGGCAGCCACAGCGCGCAGTACCCGCTCATGCGCTTCCAGCGGATGAGCACGTCCTGGATCGTCTCGTCGAACGCATGGCCCAGATGGAGCTGGCCGGTGACGTTCGGGGGCGGGATCACGATGGTGAACGGCTTCTTGTCCGGGGCACGCTCGGCGTGGAACCAGCCGCCGTCCGTCCAGTAGCGGTAGATCTTCTTTTCCACCTGCTTGGGATCATAAATCTTCGGCAGTTCTTTCATTCTCATTCCTCCAAACAAAAACGCCCCGGAGATCAACTCCGGGGCGCAAAAACTTACGCGGTACCACCCGATTTCCGCTTATGAATTAAGCGGCACTCGTATTCTCTGTAACGGGAGAACCCGTCCGTTTCTACTTTGTTCAAAACGGCAGCTCCGGGGCGACCTTCGGCTGCGGCTTCACAAGGGCTTGCACCGTCCGCCCTCTCTCTGCGATCTGCCGGGAGCCTACTCCTCCCCTTCTGCGCTTTTTACCAAATCAATATACCGTTATTTGTTCGTCTTGTCAAGTCTTTCCGCGCCTTACTCCATGCGGCTCGGCGTACGCACAACGCCGCTGCGGTACGCCGCGAGCAGCTTTTTGAGATCGGCAATGCGCCGCTCCACGTCCGCGCCGCCGTCGGTATCGCGCACGCGAAGCCGGTCGGGATACTGCTCGATCATGATCGTGCGGGAGAGGACGTCCGCGCTCTCGCGCGCAGCGGTGTTCGGGTCGAAGGGCTGGTGCTCGGCGAGATACAGCTCGTGCGAGGAGAACACCAGCGTGTAGCCGCAGATGCCCGTCACGGGCTGGTACGCCTTGGAGAGACCGCCGTCGATGTTGATGAATTTGCCGTTGGCCTTGATGGGCGTGTCGCCCTTCGTTTTACGCACGGGGACGTGGCCGTTGATAATGTGGCCGCGCTCAAAGTCCACGCCGAACTCGGTGAGGATCGTGCGCGCGGTCTCCTCGCTGTTCCAGAGATCGTAATATGGGTTCTTCCGCTCCGTCCGCGCTTCGGGATCATCGAGGAACGTGCGCTCGAACGTGGCGATCTTGTCCTTGCCGTTGAGCGGGGAATACGGCCCGCACCAGAGATACCAGAGAAGGTCGGTGTTCTCCGTGCGGCGGTCGTACATTGCCGTGCGGCACATCCGGTCGCAGGCGTCCATGAGGGACTTGCCGCTGTAGGTCGTGTCGCCCATCGTCACGCGCGTAAAGCTACCGTCCGGCTCCATGGGGATGCAGCCGTGGTAGAGAAGGTTGCCGTTGCACACGCGGTACATTGCGCCCTTTTCCAGCAGGTACCGGATATGGGTCTGCAGCTTCTCGCTGCGCAGGAACGACAGCACGAGCTGATCAACGAGCTGCTGTTCCCGCTCGGAGAGCCGGTAGGGATCGGCAGGATCGACCGTTGGGAGAGAAATGTCGTTGATGCGGTATTCCTTCCCGTCGAGCGTGATGGTTTCGCCGGCACGGACGAGCTTGCCGAGCAAAAGACGGCCATTCATTTTATATTCCGGATGGCGGAGGATGAGCTGGCCCTCCAGCTTAAACTGGATGACCGTGATGGCTTTAAGGAGCTTGGCGGTAACGTCGCTGTTCTCGGCCACGCAGTCGGTCACGTGCGTCGGGAGAAAATTCGTGCAGGGGTCGTCGCCGTACTGCTCCATGGCGAAGAGCGCGAGCGGACGGACGTTCAGGCCGTAGCCATCCTCGAGCATATCGAAGTTGCCGTACTTGAGCGAATTACGCAGAGCATTGGCAATGCACGCGGGGTTTCCCATCGCCGCGCCCATCCAGAGAATGTCGTGGTTGCCCCAGACGAAGTCCACGCCGTGCATATCCATGAGATCGTCCATGACCATCTGCGCGGCAGGGCCGCGGTCAAAAACGTCGCCGACGATATGCAGCTGGTTTACCGTCAGGCGGGAGATGAGATTCGCAAGCGCCACAATGAACCGGTCGGCAATGCCAGTCTCGATGACGCTGTTGATGATGCTTTCAAAATACTTGCGCTTGTTGGGATCGTGCTCGTCGGAGTCGATGAGCTCCTCAATAATATAGGCATACTCCTTCGGCAGACGGGCACGCACCTTGACGCGGGTATATTTGTCCGTCGCCTGCCGGCAGACGGCCACAAGGCGGTGGATCGTCACGCGGTACCAGGAATCGGAGTGCACTGCGGCGGCAAGCTCCCGTTCGGGATAGTAGAGCAGCCGCGCGAGCGAGTTCTTCTCCTCCTCGCCGAGGAGATCGCCGAAGCTGTCGTTGATCTTGTCGTGGATCGCGCCGGAGGCGTTTTTCAGAATGTGGGAAAAGTATGTATATTCGCCGTGAATATCGCTCATGAAGTGCTCGGTCGTTTTCGGCAGCTCCAGAATAGCCTGCAGCCGCACGATCTCCGCCGCCGTAGCGGGGATGCTCGGAAAGCTCTTGGCGAGCAGTTCCAAATACTTGATCTCGCTCTCGTTCATGCCTTTGTCCCGCGGCTCCTTTCCTCGATATACTGCGCGGCGCTGAGTGCCGCGACGTTGCCGTCGCCGACGGCCTTGGCGATCTGGTAGGGCTTGCCGGTGCAGTCTCCGGCGGCGAAAATTCCTTCGACGGACGTTTTCATCGTCGCCTTATCCACAGCGACATGCACGCCGTCCATGGCAAGACCCGTGAGCAGCGTATCGGGCGCCGCAGCCGGGCGGAGGATGAACACCGCCTCGCAAGGATGCTCTTCGCCGTTCACGGAGAGCGCCGTGACGCGCTCGAGCCCGAGTACGGCGTACTTCGCCGTACGGCTCGTGAACAGTTTGACTTCACAGCCCATCGTGCGGAGAAGCTCCGCTTCCTCTTCCGTATCCGACGTGAAGCCCACGACGCACACCTTTTTCCCGCGGTAGAGCATCCCGTCGCACGTGACGCAGTAGCTCACGCCGCGGCCAAGGAAGTCCCGCTCGCCGAGGAAAAGTTTTCCGGCGGCGACGCCGGTGCAGAGGATGACTGTTTCCGCCTCGCAGAAATCCGGTCCGTAGACAACGCCGAAGCCGTCACTGAGAGGAGCGATCGATGTGACGTGCCCATGAAGAAGTTCCGCGCCCGCATCGATGGCCTGACGCTCCATCGCTTCGAGCAGCGCGCGGCCAGAGATATCCGGGCAGCCGGGGTAGTTGGCGATCCTTGTCGCGCGGGAGAGCGGGATATCGTCGATCCCGCCGGAGAGGATCGCAGCGGACTTGCCCCGCGCACGCAGTGTGAGCGCCGCGGAGACCGCCGCCGGGCCGCCGCCGAGGATCACGGCATCATATTTCATATGGTATACTCCTGTCGTTTGTTCCGCCAGAGGGCGGAAAGATTCATAGCTTTTTTATTATCCAATAATTCTGTTGTAATTTCAAGCGTTGACGTGTATAATAATTTTCATTCATTCAGCTTTCATAAAATGGAGAGAGTCAATATGGAAGAGATCAGAGAATCCAGCAATTTTATTCACGATTTTGTCGCCGAGGACATCGCTCCCGGCGGACGTTTTGCCGGGAAAACAGTGCACACCCGTTTCCCGCCCGAGCCGAACGGCTATCTGCACATCGGCCACTGCAAGGCACTGTGCATCGACTTCGGCACAGCGGAGAAGTTCGGCGGTATCTGCAATCTGCGCATGGACGACACCAACCCCGCCAAGGAGGACACCGAGTTCGTCGATGCCATTCAGGAGGATATCCGCTGGCTCGGATTTGACTGGGGCGACCGCTTTTTCTACGGCTCGGACTACTTTGAAAAGACCTATGAGCTGGCCGTCGGCCTCATCAAGAAGGGTCTCGCCTACGTCTGCGAGCTGACGCCCGAGGAGTTTTCCGCCTACCGCGGCGACACGACGCACCCCGCCGTCAGCCCCTACCGCGACCGCCCGATCGAGGAATCGCTCGATCTGTTCGCGCGGATGCGAGCCGGAGAGTTCCCGGAGGGCAAGTATACGCTGCGCGCGAAGATCGACCTGGCAAGCGGCAACTTCAACATGCGCGACCCGGTGCTCTACCGCATCCGCTACATTGAGCACCACCGGCAGGGCACGAAGTGGTGCATCTTCCCGATGTACGATCTTGCCCACCCCATTCAGGACGCGCTCGAGGGCATCACGCACTCGCTCTGCTCGCTCGAATACGAGGATCACCGCCCGCTCTACAACTGGGTCATCGAAAACTGCGACGTACCGTCCAAGCCGCGCCAGATCGAGTTTGCCCGACTCGGCATCAACTATACCGTGATGAGCAAGCGCAAGCTGCGCCGCCTTGTGGAAGAGGGCCGCGTCTCCGGCTGGGACGATCCCCGTATGCCGACGCTCTGCGGTCTGCGCCGCCGCGGGTATACGCCGCACTCCATCCGCGATTTTACCGACCGCATCGGCGTTTCCAAGGTCACGTCCACGGTGGACTACTCGCTGCTCGAAAGCTGCCTGCGCGACGATCTGAACGCAAACGCGAAGCGCGTTATGGCGGTGCTGCGCCCCGTGAAGCTCACGATCACAAACTACCCCGAGGGACAGACCGAGCTTTTCGACATTGAAAACAATCCCGTCGCCGAGAACGCCGGCACGCGCCCGGTTTCGTTCTCCCGCACGCTCTGGGTCGAGCAGGACGACTTCATGGAAGAGCCGGTCAAGAAGTATAACCGCCTCTATCCGGGCAATGAGGTGAGGCTCAAAGGCGCCTACATCGTCCGCTGCACCGGCTGCGTGAAGGACGCGGACGGCAGCGTGACGGAGATCCTCTGCGAGTACGATCCCGAAACCCGCGGCGGCAACACGCCCGACGGCCGCAAGGTGCGCGGCACGATCCACTGGGTCGATGCTGCCAACTGTGCCGACGCCGAGGTGCGGCTCTACGATATGCTCTTCTCCGACCCCGAGCCGGATGCCCCCGGCAAGGACTTCATCGACTGCCTGAACCCCAACTCGCTGGAAGTTCTCACCGGCTGTAAAGTGGAAAAGTCGCTCGAGGACTGCGCCGCCGCGGATCGCTTCCAGTTCCTCCGTCTCGGCTACTTCGCGCCGGACAACAAGGACAGCGCCCCCGGTCATCTCGTATTCAACCGCGCCGTCGCGCTCAAGGATTCCTTTAAGAAGGACTAAGATACCTAAAAGCAGCAGCTCCGTGATATGGAACTGCTGCTTTTTGTTGTTAACGGTCCGTCGGCTTTTTATGCCGGTCTTACGACAAGCCGTTCGATCTGTCCGTCGGAGCTGAATTCCGTGATGGTAGCCAGAGCCCGGACATGATATCCATCATAGACGGCATAGTAGTAGGCCTGGGTGTCACTCACGATGCGGGCGTCCGTGATACGGAAGTGGCGGAACAGGAAGCGGTTGTGGTAGAACATGTCAATGGCCTCGGGGCCGTAGGTGCTGACGAGCGGCTTTCCCGCATCGCGGGGGCAGTGGTCCACAAAAATGGCCGTGGGAGAAAAGAGCTTGCTCAGAGCCAGCGCGTCCTGGTTGAGCAGCGCGTCCACATACTGTCGAATCAAAGTCATGCTTTCCGCCTCCTTAGTAAACTTTCTCGCTGTTGAGCAGGGCGTCGGTGCCGCCGTCCACAAACATGATGTTGCCGTTGACGCCGTGGGCCGCCGGAGACACCAGGAACACCAGCACATTGGCGATGTCCACCGGGTCCAGCAGCTGATCGCCGGTCTGGTAGTTGATGGGAATGGGCAGCCCCGCCAGAGCCGCCGTAGCGCGGTCGCCCATGGCGGCGGTGAGCGGCGTCCGGACGTTGCCGGGAGCTACCGCGTTGATGCGCACGCCGTTGGCGCCCCAGCTGGCGGAGATCCGGCGCACCCAGCGGGCCAGAGCGTACTTGGTGGTAGCGTACAGCCCCTGCGCCATGGTCATGTTGGATCCGTCATACTGTTCAAGAATGGAAAGAATGCGAGCTTCGTTCCGCTCCTGATTGCAGGCATAGTTGAGCATATCGCAAAGATCCATGTGTACGCCGCCCTGCGAGATGGTGTTCGATACGATAACCACGCAGCTGCCGCCCTTCTTCTTGAGCAGCTCATAGAGACCATAGGCCAAACTGGTGACGCCGAAATAGTTCAGCGAGAACATCAGCTTCATATCACCGCACGTGCCCGCGACGCCGGCCACGCAGATCAGGCCGTCGATGCCCTCGGGGTGCAGCTCGTGGATCTTGTCGATCACGTCCTGCCGTCCTTCCTTGGTGGCGATATTGGCGTTGATGTCGCCGCCTTTCAGGTCGACGTTGATCGTCTCGTGTCCCTGAGCGCGCAAAATTTCCACCGTCTTGCCGCCGATGCCGCCGGAGCCGCCGGTGATAACATAAACTCCCATAAGTTTATCCATGTCCTTTCTTTGGAAATTAGAAAATCCGTCTTATGTATTTTATCCTACACCCAGTATATTATCATACATTCGGCGTATATTGCAAGCCCCCCAAAAGCGCTTCCCCCGTCCGGGAGTTTTTCCC
>CAVEPP010000042.1:0-10094 GCA_963617605.1 Alloprevotella sp.
CTCCATATCCTTTGTCCCGCCGCAAGCGGCAGGGCGCAGTCATTTCGCTGCGCCTCCTCTCCCCACGAAAGCCGCTTTCAGCGGTCTTTCGTGGGGCTCCCCTTTTTGCCTTCCTCTGACGAGGGAGGTGGCAAAACCGAAGGTTTTGACGGAGGGAGAGACCGGATATCCGATCTCGTCGTTTTTTACAGATACCGGTCCAGCACCTCTCTTGCCTTGTCCCAGCCAGTGCGGGCGCGGTTGATGAGCTCGGCGACGTCGCCGGTCAGCTCGGCGATGCCGGTCGTACGCTTGCGCGGCAGCTCGCCGCTGTTCCAGCGCTCGATCACGCTGCGGTACTGCGCGCGGGCATTCTTCACGCTGTCCTCCCACGAGAGATAGATCTTTTCCGAAGCCGTCTCGCCGATGCGGGCGAAATACGCGCGGTCCGCACCCTCGCGCAGCAGCGCCGCGGCAAGGCCGTCGCCGCTCTCGGGGATGAGGATGCCGGTGTCGCCGTCGGTGATGCCCTCGGCGGCGCAGCTCCCTTCGATGAGCATGCTGCCGAGCGAGCACGCCGCCGCCTCGCGCACGACAAGGCCGTTCGTGTCGAACGTCGAGGGGAAGAGCTGCAGATCGGCGCGGGTGTACCACGCGCGGATCGTGTCGCGGTCGCGCTCGGTGCCGGTGAAGCGGCAGAGGTCGGTGAGGCCGAGCTGCGCGGCGTATTCCTCCACAGCGGGGCGGTCCTGCCCGTCGCCGACGAAAACCATACAGAACTCCCCGCCGGCGTCGCGCACCTTTTTGAGCCCGTCGAGAATGATGCGCAGACCCTTGTACCACATGATGCGCCCGATGAACAGGTACACCGGCTTGTCGGCGGGCAGTGCCCACTTTTTGCTCAGCGCGTCCACGGCCTCCGGGGATGCCTTGCCGCGGGGAAGATCCACGCCGTTCGGCATGACGATATAGTCGCCAGCGTAGCCGAGCGAGCGGAGATTTTCTCCCGCGCCGCGGCTCACGACCCAGACCTCGTCGCATGCGGAGATGTTGCTCACAAGCACCTTCACCGCCGCCTCCTGCAGCGTTTTGCCGCGGATGGCTTTGGCAATATCGATGTCGAATTTCGTGTGATAGGTGAACACGACCGGCTTTTCGATCGCCTCGCGCAGACTGCGCGCGAGCATCGTGGAGACGATCGGGCAGTGCGTATGGATGATGTCAAAGTCCATCGCCGCAAGCTCCGCCACGGCTGCCGGGGCGATCGGATTTCCGGCGCGGTAGCCGGTCATCTTCGCGGTGTCGATGCTCGGATAGCGCACAACGGGGAACGGATAATCGTCCACGACGCCCGGATACTCCGGTGTCGCCACGGCGCAGAGCCCCTCGGTCTCGGTGAGGATCTTTGCGTAGTTCACCACGGCGTTCGCCACGCCGTCCACAACCGGCGGGAACGAATCGTTCATCAGGCAGATGTTCAGCCCCTCGCCGCCGTCCGGACGGCGGCGGCCCTGCGCGGGCCGCTTGCGCCCCAGCAGCGCCGGGGCGGGGCGCGCCGTTCCGCCCTGCCGGGCGAGCTTTCGAGCGGATGGTTCGGCGAATGCCGCGGCGAGCGAGGCTCCGCCGCCGGCGAGTTCAAGCAGTGCATCCGCCGTGACAATCTGCCAGGGATCGACGCCCTTGTGCTCCGCCGCGGCCTCGACGAGCGCCACGGCGAGATCGATATAGTCGCCCTTTTCCGCGTCGAGCCGCTTGGCAAGCGCGGGAAGCTGCTTTTCGCAGAGCGTGCGCAGACTGACGCTCTCCCCGGCGGAGGCAGCGTCCGACAGGAGCGAGAGCGCCTTCGTCTCATCCCAATCGCAGTCCACATAGTATTTTGTGCCGCGCAGCCCATAGAGGAAACGCTGCATGTCGTAATATCCGGCGCGCAGGTTTTCCCGGCTCTGTGCCGGTTCAAATTCGAGCGTGCTGCCGAGATCGGCAGTCGGCTCAACGGTATAAACGCGCGTATCCTCCGGGATCTTCACCGAGCGCTCCACACCGATGCCGAACAGCCGCAGCGCGAGAATGTCCTTGTAGCCGTGCTCGATGAGCACGTGCAGCGGCAGCACGTCGCGCAGTCCGCCGTCGGCGTAGCGCTTGCCGCCGAGCTTTTCGCTGCGGAACACGGGGAGATACGCGCTCGCAAGCAGCATGTCGCAGAGCGTGCCGTCCGGCAGATCCTTGGCGCGCAGCTCGAGCAGCTTCCCGTCCGAGAGGGAGAACGTGTCGATGAAAAGCTCCACGGGGGATTCCCGCACGGTTTTCTCGTCCACGACCTGCGATATCCACTCGCGCAGCGGCGTAACGTCAAAACCGCGGTTTTTTATCACTTCGAGCATCTGCTGCGCCACGCCGTCGAGCTCGTCGAGCTTCACGCCGCCCTTCAAAAGGCGCGACATCGTCTCGTCGTCCACGTCCATGACCTGCGAATAGCGGATGTTTTCCCAGATGTTTTCCGCCTTTTCCAGATCGCCCATCACGATGAGCGCGCCGTTGAGTGCGCCGACGGAGGTGCCTGCGACGGCGTCGATCTTCACGCCCGCCTCGCGCAGCGCCTTCCATGCGCCGATCTGGTACGCGCCCTTCGCCCCGCCGCCTTCGAGCGCGAGCGCGTAGGGACGGGAGGTGTCAATGCGTAATTTCATGGGGGGATACGTCCTCCTTCCAAAATGTATAAAGGGTAAAATGAAATATCCGGTTTATAGCCTTGCCGCGCAGCCGAGCTCTTCGGCGAGCGCGTTGAGCGTATCGCGCAGCGCCGGAGCTACCGGCACGCCGTTTGCAGCGCTCTCGGCGGCGCAGCGCTCCTCCGGCTCGCCGGGGAGCATTATCTCGCCGCCCGGCTGCGCCGGGGCGAGAGCGGTGACGCGCGAAAGGCTTTCCTCGCACAGAGCCTCAAACGTTTCGAGCGGCAGGAAGCGCTGTATATCCACGCAGCCGAAAATGTGTCCCGTTCCCGCCGGGCGCGAAAGATCAGAGAGAAGCCCCGCGCCGCCGAGCGCGCCGCTGCCTGTGAGCACGGCGCAGAGAAGCTCAATGAAAATCGCAAGCCCCGACCCCTTCGCACCTCCGGCGGGAAGGAGCGTACCGCCGTTCAAAACGGCGGCGGCGTCGGTCGTGGGCGCGCCGTGCGCGTCCAGCCCCCAGGTCTTAGGGATCGGCGTGCCGCTCAGCGCAGCATAGCGGATCTTGCCGCGCGCGACGGTGGAGAGCGCCATATCGAGCGCGAGCGGGGGCTTCCCTGCGCCGCGCGGCAGCGCCAGACCGACCGGGTCGGTGCCGAGAAGCGGCTGCGCCGCGCCGTGCGGCGCCATGGCGCTGGCCGCCGAGGAAATGTTGAAAGCGAAAAAGCCGCGCCGCGCCGCGGGAATGGCGTACCACGCGCCTGTGCCGAAATGGTTGGAGTTTGCCACAGCGACGAACGAAACGCCACATTTGGCGGCAAGCTCCTCCGCCTTATCGGAGGCTTTCCGCCCGGCAAGCTGGCCGAGACCGTTCTGCGCGTCGAGCCGCGCCACGGCGCCGGACTCCATCGTGAACGGCATCGGAACGTTGCTCGCCGTCGCGCCCGAGCGGAGCCGGGCGATGTACTGCGGCAGGCGCAGCAGCCCGTGCGACGTGACGCCCCGGCACTCGGCAAAGACAATGCTGTCGGTCAAAAGCGCCGCGTCCTCCGCCGAAAGCCCTGCCGCGCGGCAGAGCGAGACAGAAAAATCACGCAGCGCGGCGGCGCTGATGCGCCCGCTCATACGCGGACCTCCGCTTCGGCGACGAACCCGCGCCCTTCGCCGCGGGCGAGCTGGCGCGCTTCGGGCAGATACCGCTCCAGCATTTCCATTACAATAGCGGCCTGCTGCGCCATGCGCGCGGCGTCCGCCTCCGTCGGCAGCGAGCCGTGGGAGGCAAGAGCGCTGTTGCCGATCTTGAGATACACCGGCGCGCAGCAGCGCACAATCTCGGGCGCTTCGTAGGTGCGGATGAACCCGCCGGAGCCCTCCGGACAGTCGGTGTGGACATCGAGCGGGACGGAAACGCTCGCGCGCAGCGCGCAGAGCATGTCGAGCGAAAGATCGCGCACGGGGTTGATGCTGTCCGCGCCGCACTGCTCGAGCAGCCGGAACGATGCGCCGTTGCCGTGGCCGCAGTGGGCGCTCGCCTTGAGCACCGTGTCCGCGGGCAGCTCACCGGTTTTCCGTGCCTCGCTGAGCACCCAGAGAAGTCCTTCGTCGTATACGAGCAGCCCCCGGATGCCGAGATCGCACACGCGCTTCGCGTCCTCGAGCGCGCGGACGAGCTGTTCCTCGCCGCGCAGCCGGTAGCCGATGACGGCGCCCTGCCGCGAAAGGCGCGTGGCGGAGGTGTCATACGCGGCCCGCGGGCCGATCGATACCGTGAGCGCGACACCGCTGCCGCGGCAGAGCGCGGCATATTCCAGAAGCTCCGCGCGCGTATGGCGGAACGCCCCGAGTGTTTCGTCGATGCGGTTGACCGTGACGCCGAGACGCTCGGTCTCGCGCAGCAGCGCCTTTGCCGCGGCGACAGTGTTCACCGTGGGGATCTCCACGCCGAACTGCGCCCCGCCGGGGAAGGCCGCTTCCGAGGACGGGAGGGAGTGCAGATCGCCTCCCGGCAGACCCAGCGTGCGCAGAAACGCTCTCGATTCATCCATCATAACGGCATCGCTCCTTGTTGTTAAGAGATACAAAAAAAGTATACCGCATTTTTCCGCCGTTGAAAAGAGAGAAGATACGGCGGACAGAAATCGCGCGGCAGATGCCGCAAACTCCCTCCGTCTTTTGCTGGAGGCAAACGACGGAGGAGGCAAAAAATCTCCCCCGCAGGATCGTTCCTGCGGGGGAGAAATGTTCATTTCAGATACTTTCAGAACAGCCCGCCGTCCTTCCGGCGGGTACAGCTTCCTCTCCGGAAAGAAACCGGCGTATCTCCACGAGCGCGGATCAGAGCTTTTCCACGGCGTCGGCCATGCCGTCGAGCCAGTCGCCGGAGAAGACCTCCATGAGACCGCCGTCGGAGCAGGCGGCGAGACGCGGATCGATCGGGAGCTTGGCAACATTGGGGATGCCGTGCAGCGCCGCGAGACCGTCGGCGCGGCTCGCGCCGAAAATTTCGTGCTTCGCGCCGCAGTCGGGGCAGACGTAGTACGACAGGTTCTCCACGAGACCGACGACATTCTTCTTCATCATCGCGGCCATGTTGACCGCCTTTTCCACGATCATGCCGACGAGCTCCTGCGGGCTCGCCACAACAATCACGCCGTCCACCGGCAGCGACTGGAACACCGTCAGCGGCACGTCGCCCGTTCCGGGAGGCATATCGACGAACATATAGTCCACATCGCCCCAGTGTACATCCGTCCAGAACTGGTTGACGACGCCCGCGATCACCGGGCCGCGCCAGAGCACCGGCTCCGTCTCTTTTTCGAGCAGGAGGTTGATGCTCATCACCTTGATGCCGGTGTGGGATGCAAGCGGCTCAATGCCGTTTTCGCTCTGGAAGCAGTTGCCGTGGATGTTGAACGCCTTCGGGATGGAGGGGCCGGTGATGTCGGCGTCGAGAATGGCGGTCTTGTAGCCGCGGCGCTGCATGAGCACCGCGAGCATCGATGTGACCATCGACTTGCCGACGCCGCCCTTGCCGCTCACCACGGCGATGACCTTGCCGACGCGGGAAGCGCTGTTCAGCGGCTGAAGAAGGCTCTGCGGTTCAGTGCGCTCGCCGCAGGACGAGCCGCAGGTCGAACAATCGTGCGTGCATTCGCTCATAGATAAAAAATCTCCTTGGAAATGATAATGTGTGGTTTACAGCCCCAGCAGGGCGGAGGCGATGGAAAAATAGATCAGCAGGGACAGAACGTCCACGATCGTCGTGATGAACGGGCTTGCCATGACCGCGGGGTCAAACCCCAGCTTTTCCGCGAGGATCGGCAGCGAGCAGCCGACGAGCTTTGCGATGAAAACGACGCACACGAGCGTCAGGCACACGACCGCCGCGACGAGCGCGGTGACGCCGTTGTGGAGCAGCAGATTGTCCACGAGCATCATTTTGACGAAGTTTGCGCCCGCAAGACACACGCCGCAGAGGACGCTCACGCGCATTTCTTTCCAGACAACGGCCCAGAGATCGGAAAACTCGATCTCATCGAGCGCGAGACCGCGGATGACGGCGACGGAAGCCTGTGTGCCGCTGTTGCCGCCCGTGCCGGAGAGCATCGGGATGAACGACGAGAGCACAAGGCATGCCGCGAGCTGGTTTTGGAAATGGTTGATAATGAGGCCCGTGAACGTGGCCGAGAGCATGAGGATGAGAAGCCACGGGATACGCGCCTTCCATGTTTCGATCACGCTCGTATAGAGATACGGCCGCTCCGAGGGGGCCATACCGGCCATCTTTTCAATGTCCTCGGTGGCCTCTTCTTCCATAACGTCGATGGCGTCGTCCACGGTGACGATGCCGACGAGCCGGTTTTCGGTGTCCACGACCGGCAGAGCGTTGAAGTTATACTTGGAGAACATCTGCGCGACGGTCTCCTGGTCCTCGGACGTCGTGACGGAAATGACGTTCGGCTCCATGATGTCCTCGATCACGTCGTCATCGTCCGAGAGAATGAGCGTGCGCAGCGAGAGCGCGCCGATGAGCTTTCCCTTGTCGGTCACATAGCAGGTGTTGATCGTTTCCTTGTCAACGCCGGTGCGCTTGATGCGCTTGGTCGCCTCCTCCACGGTCATCTGCCGGCGGAGGGAGACGAACTCCGTCGTCATAATGCTGCCGGCGCTGTCCTCGGGATAGCGCAGAATTTCGTTGATCATCCGGCGCATGTCGGGATCGGCCTGCCGGAGAATACGCTTTACGACGTTTGCGGGCATCTCTTCGACGAGATCGACCGCGTCGTCCACGTACAGCTCGTCCACGACTTCCTTCAGCTCGGTGTCGGAAAAGCCGCGGATCAGCAGCTCCTGCTGCTCGGGCTGCATTTCAACGAACGTTTCCGCCGCCAGCTCCTTCGGCAGCAGCCGGAAAAGGAGCGGCAGGGCAAGCTCGTCCGTTTCTTCAAAAACCGCCGCCACGTCCGCCGGGTTCATCGTTACGAGAATGTCCCGGAGCGTGGCGTATTTCTTCCCCTCGATAAGCGCGGAGAGCGTGCTTTCGAGAGTGACGGTAGTCTCTGCCATCGGGTCTTACCTCCTTGGATATTTATGGGGAGCTAAGACACAGGAGGGCGGATTATGCGCCGGCGGCCACAGATGCCGGCGGTGTTTCCATCGACAATCGACCCTCGCCTGTGCCGCTGGTACTGTGACCGGATTCCATGACCTTCACCTCACATAAAACAAAATAAAATTGCCGGAGCTTTTAACTTATATATTATATGCCCAAATGCGCCGCAAGTCAAACCGAAACGGGCGTTAATTTCCGCTTTTACCGTCGGTTTCCGGCGATTCGGCGCGCTCGATCTTTTTGATCTGCTTTTCGTATTTGGCCCGCGCGCCCATCACTTCACGTCCGCAGCCCGTGCAGCGGAGCTTGAAGTCTGCGCCAATGCGCAGCACCTCCCACCGGCACGCACCGCAGGGGTGATTTTTTTTCAGAACAAGAATGTCTCCGACACGGATATCCATACATATTTTTCCTCCAAACCGGGAAATATCCCCATAGGGGGTGATCCAATGCATACACAGCAGCTCACGGCGCGGTTTCCGACCGGGGACGAGATGAACGCCGCGCTTGCCGACCTTCGCCGCAGCGGGGCCGTGTGCCACACCGGGGCGATCCCGTACAACGGGATGGGGCCGTCGCCGGTGCTCCGCTTCTCGGTGCGCGAAGCGGACCTTTGTCTCGCCAAGGCGATTATACGGCATGCGGGGGGCAGGGTTTAGGCGGGCGTTTTTCTCTCCCTCAGTCAGCGGCGGAGCCGCTGACAGCTCCCTCGTCAGAGGGAGCCTTTTTATTTACAGATTTTAGCACTGCAACAAACTAAAGGCGCGTAATGGGCGAACATCTCGGGGAAAGAGCTTAAGAAAAGCATTGTTTTTGGATATAACCTATTGTATTTCTGGGTTGAGAACTGCGACTTTTCATTGACATGAAAAGGAGTGGGATATATATTTTTTTATATCTAATCACTTTGAAATACGGAGGAGCTAGTTGCATGCCAAGTTGTGTTCATTGCGGAGCGCCTATTGATCCGTCAGACAGTCAATGTCCGTATTGCGGACAAGCAATTCTATGGGGACAGCGACCGTCTGCGGCGCAAGCATTAGCAAAGCGGATTGAGCAGGTTGAGGCAGGCCGCCCCATAACACAGGAAAGAGGGATTTTTTCACAGGCATTGACCGATTGTTTTCCGTCTGCCGTTGATAGACAGGAAATATCGATGATTCAGAGCTGTATTATCCCAAATACAAAAAAAGATATTATAGAGTTTGCTGTTCTAGCGTCTTCAAATATCCGGCCGGAAGTCTTCGGTTTCCTCGGCGGCACACCGATAGGCTCCCCGCAACGAATGATTTCAGATGCGTGGGTTGCGTTGCTTGAGCAAGCATTTCAAAAGGCGAAAATGCTCCTGGAAGGAACACCGGAATATTATGCTGTTGAACAACAGTATTTGAGCAAGAAAAAGGAGATAAAAAAGAAAAAACGCCAATTTCTGGTTGCTCTAGTAATATTGGCATACATCGTGTTGCTGTTCATTGCTCTTGGCTCTGCAGTATTGCTATTGAAATGAGTGTGTATTCCTCTTTAAAATATTAAGCCTAAGCCAAAGGACGTGTCAAAGAGTATTGCGTCCTTTTTTTCAGTCTCTCTAAGGACGACTCGGTATTTTTCGCCACAATGGAAGTAGTACTTAAATTCGTTTATTTTTGATAAGCTCCCAATAAGCCTTTGCCGCCTGCTCGGTCTTGTTGTCGCCGTATTCGTAGTAATGCGCGTTTTTGAGCGAGTCGGGCAGATACTGCTGCCGCACCCAGTGGCCGGGGTAGGCGTGGGGGTACTTGTACCCCTGCTCACGCTCAAAGCCCGTGCCGTCAGCGTGGACGTTCTGCATCTCGCGCGGGATGTTGCCGCTCTTCCCGGCGCGCACGTCGGCGCGGGCCGCGTCGATCGCGGCAACGACGCTGTTTGACTTCGGCGCCGTGGCGAGCAGGATGCACGCCTGTGCGAGCGGGAGCTGCGCTTCCGGCAGACCGAGCTGCAAGGCGTTATCCACGCACGCCTTGACGATGCTCACCGCCTGCGGGTACGCCATGCCGATGTCCTCGCTCGCCGAGCAGAGGATGCGGCGGCACGCGCCGGGCAGATCCCCGGCCTCGAGCAGCCGCGCGAGATAGTGCAGCGCCGCGTCCGGATCGGAGCCGCGCAGCGATTTCATCAGCGCGGAGACGACGTCGTAGTGCTCGTCCCCCTCGCGGTCGTAGCGCATGGCGCTCCGCTGCGTCACGGCGCGCGCATCGTCCGGCGAGAGTACGACCCGCCCCTCGATGCGCGGCGCAGCGGTGAACAGCAGCTCCACGGCGTTGAGAGCCTTGCGCACGTCGCCGCCGCAGCCCTGCGCCACGAGCGTCACGACCTCGTCCGGGCAGTCGGCCTCGATGCCCTCGCGCCCGGAGAGCAGCCGCACGGCCCGGCGCACCGCGCCCTCCACGTCGCGCGGCGAGATCGCTTTGAACTCAAACACCGTGCTGCGCGAGAGGACGGCGTTGTATACATAGAAGTACGGATTCTCCGTTGTGGACGCGATGAGCGTGATCGAACCGTTTTCGATGAATTCGAGCAGGCTCTGCTGCTGTTTTTTATTGAAGTACTGGATCTCGTCGAGATACAGGAGAATGCCGTTCGGCGCGAGCATGGTGTCCAGCTCGTCGATGATCGCGCGGATGTCCGCCAGTCCCGCGGTCGTGGCGTTGAGCTTTCGCAGCGCGCGGTTCGTTTTCTCCGCAATGATGCGCGCGACGGTCGTTTTGCCCGTGCCGGACGGGCCGTAAAAGATCATGTTCGGGATATCGCCGCTCTCTATAATGCGGCGCAGCAGCCCGCCTTTGCCGAGAATGTGCTCC